>CAZUHM010000083.1:0-11063 GCA_964620575.1 uncultured Methanobacteriaceae archaeon
TTCCTCTGTGCCCTAAAGAGGACACAGTATCCTCGCCGTAAAAAAAGATGAAAATGAAAAATATATTAATTCTAGGATTAATCCTAGTACTTGCAGGTGGAATAGTAACCACAGCAAGTGCAGCCCAGACAGTAAACATAACCGACGTAAACATTAAAGTATTAGACGGATTCAACCCATATGAAAGTGACGTAGACACAACACACATGGACGAAGATGGCTTAGACACAGAAGACATCGACGGAACAATCGTAGACAACAAAGTTACCAAAGAATACATTAACGGTAATGGTGACAAACTGGAACTAACAGTCGGAGCACTAAACAACGGCAAAAAAATAGAAACCCTAAACGCATATGGTTACACAAAAAAATCAATAGCAGGCAAAGATGGTTTCTTCAAAACCGAAATGGATGACGAAAGACAACAATACAAATTCCAATACCTACAAGACGGAAAACTAGTAAAAATAGAAGCACCAAATGAAGATAGCATAAGCAAAGTAATAGGATAAAAACTGTGTTATCCTATATTTTCCTCTTTTTTATCATATTAAACTTATTACTATTAAAAAGTATTCTCATAGAGTTTCCCTTTTCTAATTATTTTTTATCAAGTAGTTATTAAAATATTCTTTTAATAAAAGCCAAAGTTAATTTTTGAAATGTTATTCTGAATTAAATTTTAAAATGGACTCTCTCCTTTATTTCTTCTTCATGATTTCAAATATCAATTTAGCCCTGTAAAAATCTCTTGTTTGAGTGAAATATGAGTATTACCCAAATATAAACTTCATAACAGAAGGGAGCATTTTATTTCAATGTTAGCCTGAATTCCATCCAAGACCAAGAGGTTTTCTACAAAACCATTAATTTTAATAAGATGTGTATTGGGTTAAGTAGTGTTAGTTTTATTGTTTTGGTGATTCGGTTGTTGTAGTTGTTGTTTCCATTTTTTAATTGTTAGGTTTTATGTTTTTCATTTTTTTGTAGTTTATTGATAGTTTGAAGTCGATTAGTCTGTTTTTAGTTTGATTGCTATTTTATGTTCCCTGTTACTGTGTTTTCGGTGTTTTTTTGTCTTTTATTGTTATTTTTTTGATTATTTTTTTAGTAGTATTGTTTATATATTACTATATATAAACTATATTTATGACTATCAATATTGATATTTATCAATATTCTTGTATATCAATATAATCATTGGTGGTGTTAAAATCGAAACAGAAGAAATAACACAAATATCTAAAGCATTAAGTGATAAAAATAGGGTTGAAATAATAAAACTCTTATCAGATAAAGAGTTATGTGCCTGTAAACTACTAGAACATTTTGAAATTAAACAACCTACTTTATCACATCATATGAAAACACTCGTTGATACAGGTTTAGTCCATGTGACAAAGAAAAGTACGTGGTCGTACTACACATTAAATAATGAAAAATTGAATGAATTTAAAGAATTCATAGAAGACTGTATGGAATATAAGTATTCTCTTGAAACAGATAACTGCGGATGCAAATAATTAATATATCAATGTATAGTGTTATGAAAACACCAGGATTAATTATCAGACAAAAGATCGTATCAATCAGTAAAATACCAAATCATGATGAATTGAAAGATTTGATAAAAAAAATTTTATTTAGTGATTATGATGACACATGTTAATGATGCATTAAAATATTTCGAAGAAAAATTTCATTGTTCCCAGGCAGTTTTTGCTGCTTTTTCGGAAGATTATGGACTACCCAAAGAACAGGCCTTGAAAATAGGTGGCTGTTTTGGCAGTGGCATGCGTAAAGGTGAAGTATGTGGTGCCTGTACTGGAGCATTAATGGTTCTAGGCTTAAAGTATGGAAAAAGTAAAGTAGATGATGTTGAAAGCAAATTAAAATCTGATAAAGTTTGTGACAGATTTTTAGATGAATTTAAAAAAGAAAATGGATCTTACATATGTAATGAGTTATTGGGTTGTGATATTTCAACAGAAGAAGGGGTAAAATATGCTATAGAAAATAATCTTTTCACAGATTTTTGTCCCAAAATGGTTGAATCAGCTACATTAATAACTGAAAAAATATTGGAGGAAGAATAAGTTTTTAATTAAAAAAATGTATAACCATGAAAAACTAATTAATAAAAAAAAGGTGATTAGACATGGCTGAAAATGCTAAAATAAGTTTTTTTGACAAATACCTGACAATATGGGTAATAATATGTATGATTATAGGAATATTAATAAGTCAATACCTGCCATTTATACCTGAATTTCTTAATCAATTCGAATATGCACACATATCAATACCAATGGCAATACTTATCTGGATAATGATTTATCCCATGATGCTTAAGATTGACTTTAAATCAATACTTAAGGTAAAGGACAATATAAAGGGAATAATGTTAACGTGGTGTGTTAACTGGCTGTTCCAACCATTTAGTATGTATCTTATATCCTTATTGTTCTTCACAGTAGTATATGCTGGAATAATGACACCTGAACTTTCAACACAATACCTGATAGGAGCAGTATTGCTGGGTACGGCACCATGTACTGCAATGGTATTTGTATGGAGTGAACTAACCAATGGAGATCCTGCATATACTCTGGTACAGGTTGCAACCAATGACATAATCATACTATTTGCATACGTACCAATAGTAACATATCTACTGGGAATATCCAACATAACAATACCTTATGACACATTACTCTTATCAGTATTATTGTTTGTTGTCATACCATTTGTTGCCAGTATAATTACAAGAAAATACCTTAGCAATAATAAGGGAAAGGATTACTTGGAAAACACTTTCATTCCAAAATTCAACAACATAACAACGATAGGATTACTGTTAACTTTGATATTTATCTTCTCTTTCCAGGGAAATCTTATACTAACAAGTCCACAGGACATAATACTAATAGCAATACCATTTACAATACAGATATTCTTAGTATTTACTATAGGCTATCTGGCAGCTAAATTGCTCAGAATTCCTCAGAATGTTGCTGCACCAGGTTCAATGGTAGGTGCAAGTAACTTCTTTGAACTTGCAGTAGCAATAGCAATAGCACTCTACGGAATAGGAAGCCCGGTAGCACTGGCAACCACGGTGGGTGTTCTTATTGAAGTACCTATAATGTTAACGCTTGTAAAAATAATAAACAACACAAAAGAATGGTATATCTCAGGTTAAATAGACATTCCCATATTAACCTTATTTTATGATGGGAAATTATTGATGGGGAGATGATAAGTCCATGTTAAATACTGAAAAAATGAACCTACAGGAAAAGATGGTTATATTTACAAACATACTTCGTAATCAGGGCATGTTGATAAGCATTAGAACAACATCAGCTGCCATATTAATGCTTGAACAATATGAAAAGGATTTTGAAGAAAAACACATTTATTACTCCCTAAAATCAATATACCTAAAAGACATGTCAGATGAGAAAAAATTTGACAAAACATTCAAAGAAGTGTTCCAAGAAAAACAGAACACACAAGAAAAACAACGCAGACAATTAACATACAATGACAACACAAACATGAGCCAATTTGAAAATAATACAATCAAACAGAAATATGAAGACAATACCCTTGAAGCAGTTGAAACAATCAAAAAAGACAATGAAGAAGGAAGAATAAAAGTTAACAAAGTCAGTAATGACAGTTTAATCAAGCTTGACGGAAATGATCCAAGAGTATATGAAGCATGCAAAAGACTAAGCAGAAAAGTAGCTAATTGCGTTCTATACGACGTAAAAAATCAAACAAACAACACATTTCGATGTCCAAGACAATAAGAAGAAATATCTGTTATGGTGGCCACAATATTAACATTATAAAGGATAAGCCTCCAATGAAAAAAACAAATCATGTCTTTTTATGTGATATCAGCGGGTCATGTGAATGGATTACTTCATGGTTTTTTGCCATCTGTATAGGTATCAGAGAACATTCAACAAGATGAGAATTATGACTTTGATAACAAATTAATTGATGTTACCAATGCTCTTAAGGAGGATAAGTATCAGTCCATTGGTGAGATTAATCTTGCTCATAGGAAGTTTGGTAGAAATCCTTATGGACAGTCGGATATGACCAAATCATTTAAGGAGTTATCTAAGAATGTTAACCTTAACAAAAAAACCGATATTATCATCTTGACTGATTGTAGGGACTGGAAGGGTAAACGTGAAAATGGTGTGCTTGAAAGTGCAAAGATACTGGGAGAGGTTTCTAAGAAAGTGCATAAGGTTATGATATTGAATCCTGAAAAGAAAATCAGATGGAATAATGCCACCAGTTGTGTTAAAGATTATGAAAAGGCATGTATTCCTGTCTATGAAGCAGGTACACTAGAACAATTTGCAAAAGTAGTCAGTAAATTATAATCCCATGAACACAAATCAGTTTCATTTGTTTATTGATTAATTCTATTAATTTATAATTTGAGTAACCTTATTTTCAAAAGAAACCTAATTTATATCAATTTAATATAATACTTCATAATTAGTAAAATTAAAAACTTTGATACTGTAAAAAATATTCTTACCATTAAATAAAAACTAATAATATTTTTTTCCTCCAAAATATTAATTAATCATCAAATGAATCAAAAACTTTCCATATTCTTGAGGCTCATACATTTCATATTTATATTATAGTGCAATGTACTTGGTAATCTTACTATCCTTTTAGTGTCTATGCCGACTTTGGTGTCACATAGTTTCTGTTTATTCCTGTTATACTTCTTACTAATTTATTATAATTGTCCTTGGAATTTTAATTATATTATTTTCATTTTATATTCTGCAAAACCCATCATAATAAGAATTAATAAAATCAGGACTTATACTATCAAGTAAACTAATTTTTTCGATATATAAAGAAGGATATATTTAAACAAGTGAAATATATTGTTAAAATTTTTTTTCTGAGTTATGAATTTATATCATCCAAAATCCTTATTAAATTATAATTATAAAATTATTTTATAAATTAAGTCATTATAAAGCTTAATATCTGTTTTTAACTATGTAAGTAAGCACTTGCACTCGAAAACCTTTATATACGAACCGTTACAGACTAATAAGTAGAGATGAGAAAGAATTTCCATCCCAAAAAAATATTGTTAATAGGTGAAGACAATGAACATGAAAAATATATTAATTCTAGGATTAATCCTAGTACTTGCAGGCGGATTTGTAACCGCAACAAGTGCAACCCAGACAGTAAACATACACGACGTAAATCTTAAAGTATTAGACGGATTCAACCCATATGAAAGTGATGTTGACACAACACACATGGACGAAGATGGACTTGACACAGAAGACATCGACGGAACAATCGTAGACAACAAAATAACAAAAGAATACATAAACAGCAACGGCGACAAACTAGAACTAACAGTTGGAGTACTAAACAACGGCAAAAAAATAGACAAATTAAACGCATCCGGTTACACAAAAAAATCAATAGCAGGCAAAGACGGATTCTTCAAAACCGAAATGGATGACGGAAGACAACAATACAAATTCCAATACATCCAAGATGGAAAACTAGTAAAAATAGAAGCACCATCCGAAGACAGCATAAGCAAAGTAATGGCATAAAAAAGGTTATATTTACCTTCCTTTCCTCCTTTAAATCATTTAACCCTTTAAAAAAAATATATTGTCATTAAAATACGAAATTTTCATTTGTATGGCTGTTATTATGATGAGGGATTTTCAAATGGATTTCCCTCTTTTAATTTACATTTCTAAACTATTTTTAATAAAATAAAATATGTGCTACTTTTTCTTATTGTGCTACATTATTTTCTTTATTTAATTATATTCGGATTTTCTTTTTCAATCTGATCATAAAATCTCATATAATAAAATAAATTTTTCATTTAAAAAAAAAAATAGATGGAATTGAGTAAATAATATATTTACCCCCATATTAACTTTGAAACTGGTCTTTATACTAATCTTTTTATAATTGATACTGCCAGCAAATGCTTTAATTTTGTTAAAAATCATGTCTCTACTCATAACTATGGAGAAAAGCTCTTATTGTTTGAAATTTTTGAGTTTACATCTACACATGGAATATGATGATTTGTTACTTGAAACAAGCAGTAACACTAGATAAATTAACATAAAACTAATTTAACAACACTGTTTTTAGTATACCTTTTTCCTTTTATTGTAGCACATTTATTTTTTGTTCCACACTATTTTTTTGCTAGTCTCACGATGTTTAGTATGTTTTAATAATTTTATCTTATTTTTTGAAAACAGACTATAAATAATAGGATACATGTTAAATTGAACAAAAAATTTACTTAAAAAAAAAAGATATTTTGGGAGGTTATGTAAGGTTTAATAGATTCACTATTTTATTATGCTACTGTGAATGTGCTTGTTGCTGTTGATGATATGTAAGTGTTTGTTCCCGCGTATGTTGTTGTTATTGTTTTTGTTCCTGTGGTTGTTGGTGTTATTTTGATGTTGTAGTTTCCGTATTGTGTTGTGTTTGCCGTGTATATTTTTCCGTCTACTTTGATTGTTATTTTCTGGTATGCTAGATCTTTTCCGTCTTTATCTGTTAATTTACCGTATACTGACATTTGTTTATTAACGGGTACTGTTTTTGTGCTTCCTACTGTTATTATTGTGTTTTGTTTTTGGACTGTGAATGTTGTCTTAGTACTTGTTGCTTTGTATTTGGCGTTTCCAGCGTAAGATACTGTTACATTGTTTGTTCCTGGTGTGATTGTTTTATAGTTGAATGTGAATGTTCCATTTGCATCAGATTTTGTTGTGTAGTTTTTGTTGTTGATTGTAATAGTTAATTTTCCTGGTAGTGGTTTTCCACTACTACTTTTGAATGTTCCTGTTATTGTAGCATTATCAGTGTATTGTGTGTTTTTTATTTTGTTGATTATTATTTTTGTTGCTTTCTGTGTTACAGTGAATGTTGTCTTAGTACTTGTTGCTTTATACTTTGCGTTTCCAGCGTAAGATACTGTTACATTGTTTGTTCCTGGTGTGATTGTTTTATAGTTGAATGTGAATGTTCCATTTGCATCAGATTTTGTTGTGTAGTTTTTGTTGTTGATTGTAATAGTTAATTTTCCTGGTAGTGGTTTTCCACTACTACTTTTGAATGTTCCTGTTATTGTAGCATTATCAGTGTATTGTGTGTTTTTTATTTTGTTGATTATTATTTTTGTTGCTTTCTGTGTTACAGTGAATGTTGTCTTAGTGGTTGCTCTAGCATATTTAGTGTTCCCAGCGTAGGATACTGTTACGTTGTTTGTTCCTGGTGTGATTGTTTTATAGTTGAGTGTGAATGTTCCGTTTGCATCACTTTTTGTGGTGTATTTTTTTCCATTGATGTTGATGGTTAGTGTTGCTGATAATGGTTTTTCGCTTGTGCTTTGGAATGTTCCTGTTATTGTGGCTGTGTCTGTGTATTGTGTGTTTTTTATTTTGTTGATTGTTAATTTTGTTGCTTTTACTACATGTAGTGTGGTTGTGGATAGTGTGGCACCATGATTTTTGTTTCCAATGTAATATGCAGTTATATTATTTTTTCCTATTTTTGTTGTTTTGTAAGTGTAATTGAATATTCCCCTGTTGTCTGTTGTGACATTCACTGTTTCATCATTGATTTTTAGTTTTATTATGGCATTTTGTATGCTTTTGTTTATGTTATCCGTTAATTTTCCTGTGATACTGGCATTTTTACCATATTCCGTGTTCTGAATTTTATTGAATTTGAGGTAAGTTCTGTTAAGAATGGATATAAACTCTTCTTCCCCTCCATAAATGATGTATTTGTCTGTATTGGGTGGATATAATAAAACTTGATAATTACTGGTTGAAGTTTTTCTTGGAAGTTGTTCAAAAGGTATGATTATCATGAATTCTCCATTTTTATCGGTTGTTGCATTGACTGGTATCTCTTCATAGAAGGAATCATAAATTCCATATTCAGGACCATCAAGATCAGGGTCATTTGTTAGTATTGCTGAACCTAGTTTGATGTTGGGAATACTTTTATTAGTTATATCATCACGTATTCTGCCATATATAATTAAATTATCTCCTTTTCCTACATAACAATCATCAAATCTGTCTTCCTTATATACTTCTACACTTGCTTCTCGTTCTTTTCTAACCTCAAAATATGTCTCATCAGTATCATAATAACTATTCTTGGTTTTAAAATACAAATAAGCAGTATATTCACCAATTTTTGTTAGTTTTATGTTGTGTTTAAACATACCTGATTGATTTGTTTCTGTATATATAATTATATCATTATCAAGTTCTGGACTAGTGTATCTTATCATTATATTTTCATTTGACATTAGTTTATTATTTGTTACATTACGTACTTCTCCATAAACTTCTGTTTTCTCATCTATTGGATTAAAAAATCTTGTACTATATATTGAACCAGTTTTTGGAGAGTATACTTTGATATCAGCTTCATAATGAGACTCAAGGTAATTTGATAACATTGGACTGAATACCTCAATAGACATTAGGGCATATTCTTTAAAACGTACTTTTCTGAATGTATTAATATGGTGTTTTATTAAAAATTTTCCATTTTTATCAGTTTCTACTATTTTTATATCACCCAGATCTATGCGATAGGACAGGTTTATATTTCTTAGAGGAGTGTTATTTTGATCAGTAAATTGTCCGGTAATTGTAATTATGTCACCAATATTTGCAGTTTTACTATAATTTAGTGAAATTTTAGTAGGTATACGATCTTCTAAAGGTATTGCTGTTTTTCTTTGCTTTATTGTATTTTTTTGGATTGATTTATTTTCCACTGCTATCTTGATTTCTTTATGTTTTGTTTTTTCTTTTATTACATTTGGTTCTACTTCTTGTGTATCTGTATTTGTTTGAACGTTTTTTGTTAGTGTATCATCACTGGTTGTTGTATCGTTTGATATTTCTGCAGCATATGATACACTTAACAGCAGTAGAATCAGTGTAATAAGTAGGAAGATTTTATTTTTCTTCATTTTTGGTCACTATTCCCCCATTCATATTGTTTATAGTTTATATGAGTTTAGATTAAAATAATTTACTAACCAATCAATATTGTATTTGCCATCTGATAAAAACATATTATGGCTGAACTTTACTGGTGCTGTTTTTTGATGAATTGCCTGAATTATATGATAATGAAATTGAAGGGATTAACAATGCAGAAATTGCTCAATAGAGATGCAATCATACTTAAAACAAGTATTGATTGACGAATTTTTCCATGCAGACCCACACCCAGGAAATCTATTTGTAACTCATGACAACAGACTCTGTTACATCGATTTTGAAATGATGGGAGTAGTTAACGACACATTCAGGTCAAACTTCACCCAATTAATCTTGCTTCTATTGGATGGAAATTCACATCATTTAATCAATCAAATGCTTTGCATGAAAATCATCACACCAGAACAGAACATGGATGACTTCAAAGAAGATGTTTACGACCTATTAAACGCATACATTGGTGTTGAAATGGATCAGATGGATGGAATATTTGATGATTTGATGATGTGATGATTAAACATAATATTGTCCTTCCACGTGAATTCGTAATGATTGGAAGAGGAATCATACTCATCGAAGAAACTGGAGACAAATTGGATCCATAATTCAATCTCACAAGCGAACTTGAAAAATTCGCTAAAGATATGATAAAAACAAAATTCGAACCAGGAAATCTTGTCGGTGGCGGATTTAACTATATTGTGGAAATTGAACATTTATTAAAAGATTTACCTGATAGACTTAACAGCACAATTGATAAGTTTGAACAATGTGAATTGGAATTAAATATGAATCATACTGGTTTGGATGATTTGAAAAATCAATTATCAATATCCTTGATTGTAGCAGCATTGTTTGTAGGTTCATCTATTGCAATATTGGCCGATAAAAGTCCAAAAATTTGGGATATTTCTGTAATTGGATTTGTAGGATTGTGTTAAGTGGAGTTATTGGAATATATTTAATTTATAAATATCTTAGGAATTAATTCGCAGACTATTTGAAATTTTATTTTGACTCGGAAACCTTCAAATACAACATGTTGAAAAGATTAGAAGGAAGTGTTAGACAAACTTTAAGATTTGATGCCTTGAAAAATATTCCAATAACACTTACTACTTAAGAAACTCAGGAAAAAACTTCTGAATTTTTAAAAGTCTATGACCAAAAAATTAATCTTTTACAACAGAAAATAATAATTAATAAAAAGTTTAAACAAACATTACATCTAAAATGTTTTATTAAATAATTATTATTGAAAGAAATTGAAATAAAAATTCATTTCGAAGTATAAATTATATTTTGTTAAAGTAATGAAGTTAATTGTTCTTTAAGTTCAGGAATTTCTACTGTTAACGTATACCATAATAACTTGAAATCAAACTTATCATATTGGTGCGTGGCTATATCACGCATCCCCCTAATTTTTTCCAAGGAATAAAATCATGATTTTGTCTAAACTTTTCATCTATTCTACCAACATATTCACCAATTTGTATAATACACATACTAGTGGATAATTGAAATGATTTAGAAGATTGAAATACCGAATAATCATTACCATATTCATTCAATAATTCATTTACTGTATCACAATATTCCATTATTTTCATTACGTATCTTAAGTTATCTTTATTTTTCATATAGTAATACACTGTCCTTTTTAATCATTTCTAAGAATTTTTTATCTTCTATGGCTGTTGTTACTACATCAACATGGCACTTCAGTTTTTCTTCTAAATCTTGAATAAATCCTATAAAATCCAATAAACCTTTGATATTCCCTTTATCAATAAAAAAATCCACATCACTTTCAGATGTAGCTTCACCTCTAGCGTATGATCCAAACAAACTTAAACTATCAACACCATACTCTTTCGCTATAGGAACAGAAATTTTTTTTATTTCACTGAGTATTTGACAAAACTATTTTTTGAATTTTTTTAGTATTACTTTTTTAGTTTT
>CAZUHM010000084.1:0-9094 GCA_964620575.1 uncultured Methanobacteriaceae archaeon
TATTGCCTGTGTTACCCCACCAGGTGTTGTGAAACTACTTATGAACTCTTCCTTGTTTTCAGATGGAGATAACTTAGCACATTTTAATGCAATTTCTTCAAATTCAGGGAAATCTTCAGATATTTTACTTATTGCCTCTTTATTATCTTCACTGTCAAAGTCAACCATACAGTAAATAGCTGGAAGACATCCTGCAACTGCAATATAATTCATTTTTTCTTCATCATCCACAACATAGTAATCAATATCCAGCAAATCAAAGAGTTCCTGGGCTAATTTATTCTCCCCGTAAACTCCTGCTATTGCCTGTGAATTTCGTATTGTATCAGGTCCTGTCGGTATTATACGTACAACATTGTTTGAACCAGTCTGTTTTTTAATGCTTTCACTGTCTATTCCTGCCATAAATGAGATAACCAGAGTATCATCATCCAGATTAAAATCACCTATCGGTTTAAATGATTGTGGCGGAACAGACAATATCAATATTGATGAAATATTAACTATTTCCGCATTACTGGATATCATGTCAATCAAATTATTATCTGATATGTCACTGAATGTGTAAATTGAACCATTATATGTCAATTTAATGTTATCATATGGAAACTTCTTTTCTAACAGCTTAAGAATTAATGCACGGCCAATATTACCTGCACCAATTACTCCAATATTATTTTCAAACAATTCCTTATTAGTCATGATAAATAGATTTGTCACTCCAAATATTAATAATTGAAAACAGATAGATAATATATAATGAAAGGGAGGGTGAAAATTCCATGATAGATAGTAAGTACCAATACTTGAAAACAATAACCAAACAACTGTACAATATGAGAACAAAGAATATTGGTAAGGAAATTGATGGAACCACACCTCCTTCTGTTTTTATTGGAAGCTACAATTATCCTAAAGTATTTGCAGGACCATTGTTGGCTCCAAGTTTTGATGATTCAGCCATCATGGACAAGCCTGAAGAATGGATTGCCACAAATGCTTCACAACAGGACATTATCGGTTACAGACTAAATCTTGTTAGAGGAAAGCAGACTATTGGCATAAAGGATTTGGAAAACAATTATATTGAGAAATTACAGGAAATTTCAATGTCCCCACAGTCAATAGCCAGTGAAGCAGAATTCAACAAGAAGCCTGTTGGAATGACTTTTAGTGCAGAGAATGCTCCCCATGGCCCAAGTGCTGAACTGAAAAAGTTTGATATCGACAATGTCAAGTGGGATCATCAGCTGGAAAAAACGTTTTATGACACGGACCTTAAGGCTGCGGATGCTGTTGAAATTCTTCACAACAAGGATGTTCCATTTTCACAGATACAGAAAGCTTTCTCTGTAGGAACTATGGGAGAAAAGAAAAATCGTAAACTTGTCCCTACAAGATGGTCCATTACTGCTGTTGACACAACCATTGCAGACAGGTTACTGTCCAATGTCAGACATTATGATTTGCTGGACGTATTCAGAGTTTATGAGTTTGAAAGCCTGAACAACTATTATGCCATTCTTGAAATGCCAACCCAGTGGCAATATGAGTGGATGGAAGCATTTCTGGACGTTAAAGGAAAGGGCAGCATGATATTTACTGACTGTGAACATAACAAGGGAAAAACAGAGTATTCCAGGGTAGGCGGATGTTATTATACTGCGAAAATGGCTATTCTTGAACAGTTGGAAAAGGACAAAGTACAGGCAGGATGTATAGTGTTCAGGGAAGCTAATGAGGATTATATTCCACTGGGAGTATTCAATGTCAGAGAGAATATCAGACATGCCATGAAAACCAAGCCCCGTGAATTTGAAAGCATGAAAAAATCGTTGGATTACATTGAAAGCAAGCTGCAGTTGACCGTTAATGACTTCAGAAAGGCTAGTCAGTTACTGGATGAAGTCTTGAAAGAAAGGCAAACAACTCTTGACCAGTACTTTTCATAGAAAGGATGTGTAATCATTGTTGGAACTTAAATTTAAGGAAATATCTGAAGATACTCGTGAGGCAATGAAAGAATCCTTGTTTGATGATGAGGATTATTATTCCCGAGCAGTGAACTGTATAAGTGATATGTTTGAATGTGGTGAATCATACATACTAAACAGTGCCAATAGCTGTCTATTAACTGTTGCAGAAGCTGTTGAAGAACCTGTTCTTACGGTAGATCAGGGTGGCTGGAATGGTTTTGTAAAGTCATGTGAAGCATTTGCTAAGAAAGTAAGCAAAATCGATACCGATGATGGCATTATTAATATAGATGTTTTACGTGAATATTTTGAAAATAATGATGTTAAATGTCTTTATATTACCAGCCTTGCCGGTTATACTGCAAGACAGCCTCTTGAATTAATACAAAAGTTATGTGATGAGTATGAGGTCATCCTGATTTTAGATATTTCTGCAAGTGTAGGAGATGACAGCGTTGTAGGATTGGGTGACATTCAGGTAGCTTCCACTGGCAGCCCAAAGATAGTGAATATTGAAAACGGTGGCTTTTTAAACAACATTACAGGAAAACTTGTTTTGAATAAGCATTTAATTAAGACTTTCAAGGCCGATAAGATAACTTGTGCAGGCATTTACAATGAACTTCCAAAGGCATGCGACATACATAGAAAGACTGTTGAAATGAATTCCTACCTTAAGGATAAATTATGTGAGAAATTAGGCCTTGAAGACAATTATGTCGTCATACATCCATCAGCTACTGGTTTGAACACTATGATTAGTGCTGAAAGTAAAAAGAAGGCTAAAACATTAGCTTATAACATGAAAAAACGTTTGGACATTAATGGAAATGTTATAACTACCGGACCTAATTATAACAGAATTAAAAGGGCAAGTGTTATTGTTGAAACAAAGAATTTGGATGCTGATTCAATAAGCAAAGAGAAAATGGATAATCTTTGTGATATTATTGTCGAAGAGATTGGAAAAATGAAAAGTAGCAATAGGTAATTGTTAACAATCATCTTCTTTTCTTAAATTATTATTTCATATCCTTTTCTTCTGTTATCTCTTCTTCTTGAATCATACATTATTAATGCGTATACGTTGGGATTTGTTATCAGTTTTGTCCATACTTCATATATTACCTTTATGAAGTCTTCGTTAAGTGGGATATTGTCTCTTATAATTGGACATTCGTATGGAAATTCATTTTCATCCAGTATCATGTGTAGCTGACCGTCTTTTGATATGTGTGGTACTAATGGAAATGTTCTGCATTGTATTGGTCTTATGCTTCTGTCACAGTGTGGTGGATTGTTACATTCTACCAGGAAAACATCATCCTTCCATTTTCGTGGATAATCCAGTTCTTTTGGGTCAACAGAGTATAAATCGAAGTAGTCACTGTTTTCATACATTAATTCTTCACCGGGTACTAAGCACAGTACCAGATCCTTGTTTATGCATCCTTCCTCTTCATATGCACAGCATACTTGGTCGCATAGTGTTCCACAGTCAAAGTCCAATGGTGTGACTTGATCTAGTTTTTCATACATTTTTTTAATGCTTTTTTTCATTTCATCTGCTGTAATCTGCATAATATCTCTTGTCCGTTGTTATGGTTTTCTTCTTAGTTTATTTTTATCAATTGTTAATGAAATATTTAATCCGTTGGAATGTCCTTGGATGATTCACTTTGTAACTTGAAAACATATTCCTGGAAAAAATATAAATTTGAATATAAATAAAGTATAATTAAATAATCAATAATTATACGAATGATTGTTAAAAGATGAAAGGAACTTTTATTCATGAACAGAATTGAATATGCAGATTACTTAAGAATTATCGGTATAATCGGAATTATTGGTGTCCATTTAAGTGGTGACTATCTCTCAAAAACCGTGCTGTTCTCAAATATGTGGTATCAGGGAGTGCTTTACTCTTCATTAACACGTTCAGGAGCATTATTATTCATAATGGTATCAGGAATGTTACTGCTGGACAGACCCCAAAGTATCGATAAAATACCCCACAGAGTTACAAGAGTAATGATACCCTTCATTTTTTGGTTATTGTTGATCTTCTCCAAGGGCGTGTTCATAGACCATACTTTTGTCGTGACTTCACCAGGTGACTTCATAACACAATTCATTAACTGTGTTTTAAATCCTAATATAATATCTGAGGAATACTGGTATATTTATATGATAATAGGAATTTATCTTATACTGCCGATAATAAGGCCTTGGATAGAAAATTGTGATGAAAAGGAAATCAGATACTTTTTAGTAATATGGTTTATTGTCCTGACACTAAATTATTTCGGTATTAAAATAATGCTATTAGATTATGTGAATCTCTTTGTTGGACATTTCGGATTTTTCGTCCTGGGATATTACTTGAGTAAGAAAGAATCACGGTTCACAAGCAATATATGGACGGGAGTCCTGTTGTTCATAGTTGGTACTGCATTAACATTTATAAGCATATACCTTCCTACATTAATTAGTCAGGAACTTAACTTAACTTATTTGTATGTTTTCAATTTAACACCTGGTTTCGTGTTTAAGGCTGCAGGTACATTCCTTATATTTAAAAATATCAATTATAGGAAATTATGGGGAAAATATGCTAATATTATGAATCATTATGCTATAAAAATAGCTGAAATGACTTATGGATTGTATTTGGCCCATATTTTAATACCTGTTACTGTGGCAAATTATGTGGGAATATCACCATTCATAACTATCCCTGCTTTAATAGTGTATATCAGCATCATAATCTTTGCAGTCCTGTTGATAATGAATAGAATACCCATATTGCAGATGTTTACTGGTATGCCATATTTAAATGTGAGAAAAACAAAAGAATAAACTCCTATCAAAATTAACCAAATAGTTATTTGTTTTTTTTAACCTCCAATTTTATTATTAATTTTTTTTAGTTAAAATAAAGATTATGCTTCTTTTTTTAAGTGTTGTTTATTGAGAAATAATAATTTAACAATGTTAAGAAAATATCCCGTTACTCCATGTCAATATAATAAAAAGATAATGAAAAAGCAGTATTATGTAATGAATAACCCAAATAAATGTAAAAAATGTATTAAAATAGATAAGAAGTAATAACAATATTTAAAAAGCATCAAGGGATATATTATTAAGCTTATTTTTATCGAAAGTTATTATTAAATGTTGCTAAGGAAAAAAATTGAAGTAATACTTTTAGAAAAATCAATCAAATCTGATTATTTTGTTAAAATATGTCTAATCAAATTAAAACAAAACAATATAATTAAGAAAAAAAACTTGGAAATAATGGAAATAATTCATTTAAAAAAAAACGGAAAATGACTCATTATACAATTATAAACAAATAATGAAATCATACCTCCATACAAAAATAAACATAACATATCACAAAAAATAAAGAAAAAAAAATAACTTATATAAGTAAACCACCACAAAGAAATAATCAATTAAATGCATAATATATAAAAAATTGTATTTAATTAAAACGAATAATAAGAGGTGGAAAAGATGAAGAAGTATATGATATTATTGTTTTTAACTATTGTGTTAATAGGAATAACAGCAGTATCTGCAGAAAACACAACAACAGACACAACAAGCATTCAGACAACACAGCAACATAGCACAGTCGACACTTCAGTATCATTAACTACGGCAAACTCACAAGACACACAAATATCAACTACAAAGAACATACAAGATACTTCAACTGTAAGTGATGACAATACCTGTATGGAAACTACAGATGAAAGTGTGACAAACAGTAGTCAGAAACAATACTCCAATACTATTCAGAAAACACAACAAACGAATATTAAAACAGCAACTGCAAGTGAAGAACTACAGACAATTGAAACAAATACAAAAAATAATTTAGAACTAGCATTCAGTCAAGCAAAAATAGAAATTGACAACGCTGACACAACATACGAAAAAGAACAAATACCAGATTCAGTTAAAGAAATAGTTAAACAGATACTTACTGAAGCTGAAAGAGCAGAAACAATCTATGCAGAAAGTGGAGACGATAGCCTAACAGAGAATATAGAAAATATAAGAAACTATGCGGGATATGCTGATCTTCTCATACACCCCGAAAGATTAACCGATCCTGAATGGGCAGGTCGTTATAATACCAGACCACTATACATGGTTGATGGACAGTATGAACTGTTAACTATAGTTGCACAGAAAGTAAAGGATAAGCAAGAATCAGTGTATATCAATTTAACCAGTGACGAGTTCCAAGATTTATATAATGATGTTGGTGAAATACACCACCCAGGTGAATTTGACAAGTATGGACATGTTATATTGGTAAACAAAACAAAATTTGTACAAGTCACAAAACAACCAAATGAATTTGAACTAATACCATTCCCATTGGCCAGAATTTACCTTGAAACATTTTATTACAAAGGTATACCTTACACCCAAACCTTTGCAAGTAGTGCAGACGGAACTGGATATTACCATGTAGATGGATCAACACTGACAAAGCAGACATATTATGATTCTGATGAAGATAGAATTGTTGAAGGTAACTCAGGTATAGTCTTCTGGAAAATGATAAGAAGTAATGAGACCAACAGCGGATATGAAATAACAAACGAAAGATATTATCCTGATGCAACTGGTCATCCTCCAGAAAACATGCCAAGGGAAAATGGTGATGATAATGGTATTTACTTTGTAGGGTATGTTATTAAAACTGAAACTGGTGGTATTCACATAGATGGAGTAATTGTAGAATACAGAGCACCTGATGAAACTTATGATGTAAATATTACTGTTAGCAAAAAATGGAACGACAGCAATAACCAGGATGGAATAAGAACAGATACTGTAAAAATACTATTATATGGTGATGGTGAAGAATATGGTACACCTGTCATTTTATATGAAGGAAACAACTGGACTTATGATTACATAAATATTCCTAAATATAATAATGTTACTGGTGAAGAAATAGAATATACTGTAAACGAAATAGGTATTCCTAATGGATATACTGTTGACTATGATAATTTCACAGTGATTAACACCCACATCCCTGAAGTTACGGAAGTGGAAGTAATTAAAATATGGGATGATGATGAAGACCGTGACGGCATAAGGCCTGAAAACATAACAGTTAACCTCTTAGCAAACGGTGACAAAATCAACAGCACAGTTCTAAATGAGGATAATAACTGGAGATACATATTCAAAGAACTAGACAAATATGCTGATGGTGAATTGATCACATACAGCATTAGTGAAGTTAATGTTGACAAATATGAAACTAGTATGAAGAATGCTTCCAATGAATATACAATTACCAATTCATATACTCCTGTAAAAACTAGCATTTACGTAAATAAAGAATGGAATGACAGTAATAACCAGGATGGAATAAGGCCTAATAATGTGACCGTACAACTCTATGCTAATGGAGAAAAATACGGAAATACAGTAATGTTATCAGAGGCAAATAACTGGGAATACACTTTCAGAAACTTGCCTAAGAATTCAAATAAGAAAGAAATTGATTATACTATTGAAGAAATAGGAATTCCTGAAGGATATGAAGTATCATATGATGATTTTACTATAATCAACACCCATGAAGTAGAACTTACAGAGGTAGAAGTAATCAAAGAATGGGATGATGATAATAATCGTGATGATATAAGACCTGAAAGTGTTACAGTTGACTTATACAGAAATGGTGTTAGAACACAAAGTATAAACTTAAATGATAATAACAATTGGAGACACACTTTCTCTAAATTAGACAAATACGATAATGGAGATCTTATCAATTATACTGTTGATGAAAGAGCTGTGGGTGAATATACTAAAAAAATAACAAACAATAATGGTAAATTCACAATACTTAACTCATATACCCCATTGAGTACTAATATAACAGTTAACAAAGTATGGGATGATAATGATGATCAGGACGGTGTAAGAGCCAATAATATTACAATACAACTATATGCTAATGGAGAGGAATATAAGGACGGTTTAGTAATATTATCCGAGGATAATGAGTGGACATATACATTCTCCAATCTTCCAGTTAATAATGATGGAAAAGCAATAAAATACTCTATTGAAGAAATAGGAATTCCTGAAGGATATGACGTATCATACGATAAATTTACCATTACCAACACACACATACCTGAATTAACTGAGGTAAAAGTGGTTAAACATTGGGATGATGATAATAATCGTGATGATATAAGACCTGAGAATGTTACTGTGAACTTACTGGCTAATGGCGATAAAATAAATAGTGTAATTTTAAACAGTAGTAATTCCTGGAGATACACTTTCAAAAACTTGGACAAATATTCCAATGGAAAACCTATCAATTATACAGTTAATGAAAATAGAGTAAGTGGTTACAAAACCAGCATAGCTGAAGATAATGGTGAATTCATTATTACCAATACTCATGCTCCGGCAAAAACTAACATTACTGTAAACAAGGTATGGGAAGACAACAACAACCAAGACGGAATAAGACCAAACAACATACAAGTACAACTACTAGCAAACGGAGAAACAACAGGAACACCAATAACCCTAAACACAAACAACAACTGGAAACACACATACACCAACCTACCAGCAAATGACAACGGAAAAACAATAAAATACACAGTCATCGAAATAGGAACAACAACAGGATACACAACAACATACAACGGACTAACAATAATAAACACACACGAACCAGAACAAACAGAAATAGAAGTAATAAAACACTGGAACGACAGCCACAACCAAGACGGAATAAGACCAAACAACATACAAGTACAACTACTAGCAAACGATGAAACAATAGAAACCATAACACTAAACACAAACAACAACTGGAGACACATATTCCAAAAACTACCAGTAAACAACAACGGAAAACCAATAAAATACACCATAAACGAAAACACAATAACAGGATACACAAAAACCATAACCCAAAACAACAACGAATACATCATAACAAACACACACATACCAGACACCACAACAATAACAGTAAACAAAATATGGGAAGACAACAACAACCAAGACGGAATAAGACCAAACAACATACAAGTACA
>CAZUHM010000084.1:9194-10821 GCA_964620575.1 uncultured Methanobacteriaceae archaeon
AAACAACAACTGGAAACACACATACACCAACCTACCAGCAAATGACAACGGAAAAGCTATTAAGTATACTGTTGATGAAATAGGTATTCCTGATGGTTATGAAGAAAGTTATGATGGTTACACGATAATCAACACACATCTTCCTGATACTGTTGAAGTTAAAGTAGCAAAACACTGGAATGACAGTCATAATAGTGATGGTTTAAGACCAGATAGTGTAAAAGTAAACTTACTTGCTAACGGTCAAATAGTAGAAAATGTTAATTTAAGCAGTGACAATAATTGGATGCACATATTCAGCAATCTTGACAAGTACGACGCTGGTGAAGAAATTGAGTATAGTGTAAGTGAGGAAGCTTTTAGTGACGATTATACCAGCAGCATTAAATTAGTTTCCGGTGAATTTGTCATAACAAACACACATATTCCTGAAACAACTGAGATAAATGTTGTTAAAGTATGGAATGACAGTGATAATAAAGATAAAATCAGGCCGGAGTCAGTCAAGGTACAATTATTTGCTGATGGAGAAGAATATGGTGATGAAATAGAACTTAGTGAAGATAATGGTTGGTCATACACCTTCACAGAGTTACCTAAAAACATACATGGTGAAGAAATAAGTTACTTTGTAGATGAAGTAGGTGTAGTAGCAGGTTACATAAAAACTGTTACAATGGATGGTAACACTGTAACTATTACTAATTCATATTCTACAGAATATGTTCAGGTAGATGTTATTAAACAGTGGGATGATCAGCACGATCTTGATAAGATAAGACCTGAGAGTGTAAGCATAAGATTACTGGCAAATGGAGTTGAAATTGATGAGGCAACATTAAACAAATCCAACAATTGGAGATATTCCTTTGAAAATCTGCCTAAAGGAACTTCAGATAGTCCAATAAATTATACTGTTGAAGAAACATCATATCCTGAAGGATATACTAGTGAAATTATCAAGATAATGGAAAATGAGTACATTATCAAGAACATACATGTTCCTGAATTGATTAACATTACAGTAAACAAAGTATGGGATGATAATGACAACCAAGATGGTATAAGACCGGATTCTGTTGCAATACAGTTGATTGCTGATGGTGAAGAATACGAGACTGCAACGTTATCTGAATATAACGAATGGACATACACCTTCACACAGTTACCTAAGAATAATTATGGAGTACTTGTAAACTATGTTGTAGATGAATTAGGACATGTTGCTAAGTATACTGAAAGTTATGATGGTTACACAATCATCAACACACACATACCAGAAACAACCAATATACATGTTATCAAAGAATGGGATGACCATGAAAACCAGGATGGAACAAGACCAGACAGTGTGGAAGTAGAATTATTAGCAAACGGCAATAAAGTAAAATCAACCACATTGAATGATTACAACGACTGGAGATACAGTTTCACCAACTTAGCAAAATATGCCAACGGTGAAGAAATAACATACACAATAAACGAAGTAGTCACCAACGGCTACGTAAGCAGCATAACTAGCTATGAAAACGAATTCATCATAATCAACAAGTACGAACCAGAAACAATCAACATAACAGTAAACAAAGAATGGCAAGACAACAACAACCAAGACGGAATAAGACCA
>CAZUHM010000085.1:0-9984 GCA_964620575.1 uncultured Methanobacteriaceae archaeon
TTTTTTGTATGTAGTTTTTGTATGATTCTATTTGCTCATCTTTTAAGTGCTGCTGTTGAAGTAATTCTTCATATCCCTGTTTATACTGATTATATGATGTGCTTTTGTTCAGTATTGCTTTTTTTATTTTTTCCATTAACATAACATCAACGACGGTAATTTTCTATTCTAATATCATATTTTTAATTGATTAGATGTAGTTATGCTATAATTTATTAAAAATGGTATATAAATTAATTTATTGCATTTGGTCCTGATTCTCCCATTTAATTGCTAATGTTAAAATAGATTGAGTGTTATAATATTAATATAATGAATAATTATTTTTGAGGGTGTTATTATTAAATCAATGTCCAATGTAGATATTTATAGAATTGTAAAGGAATTGAATGAGGAGATTATTAATACTAGAATTGACAAGTCTTATCAGCCTACATATGATACTATTCGTATAAAGCTTAGAAAGGCTGGTGAAGGACGTAAGGATTTAGTTATGCAGGCAGGTGTAAGAATACACCTGACTGATTACCCTCAACCTAATCCGACAATTCCACCCAATTTTCCAATGCTTCTTCGTAAGCATCTGAGTGGAGGTACCATCACTGCCGTTAAACAGCATAATTTTGATCGCATCATTGAAATTACCGTTCAGAAGAATACAGAGTATACCCTTATTGTGGAATTGTTCAGTAAGGGAAATGTTATTTTGCTTGATGAGAATAAGAACATTATTTCCCCTCTTAAGCATAGAAAATGGCAGGACCGTAAGATAACATCTCATGAAGAATACAAGTATCCTCCGGAAAAGGGTATCAATATTAATGACACCACTCCTGATGAAATTAGGGATGTTTTAGAATCATCCGATGCGGATATTACACGTACTGTTGCAACCAATGGTCTTGGTGGTCTTTATGCTGAGGAAGTAATTGGATATACTGGTATTGATAAGACAAAGCTTGCAAGAGATTTGTCGGATGATGAGATTGTTGAACTGGACGAGGCCATTAAAAGTCTCTTTAACCGTGTTGAAAACGAGCCTAATCCACAAATAATTTTAGATGACAAATCCAATAATAAGGATCTTGTTCCCATTAACCTGAACAACTATAATGATTATGAGAAGAAGAGTTTTGATTCTTTTAACAAGGCTGCTGATGACTTTTATAGTAAGAAGATTGTCAGTGACATTAAAAAAGGTGAGGAAGATGCATGGTCCAAACGTATCGGCAAGTATGAAAAACGTTTGAAGATGCAGGAGGAAAGTCTTGAAGGCTTTTACAGGACTATTGATGAAACTCAACACAAGGGGGATACTATCTATGCCCATTATAATGACATTCAGGAGATACTTAATGTCATCAGTCAAGCAAGAAGCAAGTATTCCTGGAAGGAAATATCCTCAATTATTAAGAAATCAAAGAAAGAGGGAAATATTCCGGAGCTGCAGGTAATTGAATCTGTTGATAAAATGGGTGTTCTTAATCTTAAGTTTGATGACACTCTCGTACTTGTTGACAGCAACGTTGGCATTCCTGAGAGTGCTGAGAAGTATTATAATAAGGGTAAAAAGGCAAAGAAAAAGATTAAAGGTGTTACTGAAGCTATTGAAAACACTAAAAGGGAAATTTCCCGACTTGAAAGTAAGAAAGAAGTTGCGATTGAAGAGTTGAAAGAAAAACAGAAGCCGAAGGTTAAACGTGAACTTAAATGGTATGAGAAGCTAAGATGGTTTGTAAGCCGTGACGGATTACTTGTTATTGGTGGTCGTGATGCAAACAGTAATGACATGGTCGTGAAGAAGTATTCCAAGAATAATGATATTTATCTTCACTGTGACATTCATGGTGCACCGTCTACCATAGTTCAAAATAGTGGTGACGGGGAAATTCCTGAAACAACTCTTTATGATGCTGCCTGTTTTGCAAGCAGTTACAGCAGTGCCTGGAGTGAAGGTTTCAGTTCATATGACAGTTACTGGGTTGGCCTTGACCAGGTATCCAAGACTCCTCAGACAGGAGAGTATCTGAAGAAGGGTTCATTTGTCATTCGTGGACGTAAGAATTTTATTCGTAACGTTCCCGTTTTAATAGCTGTTGGTATTGTGGATTATGATGACGACAAGCGTATAATGGCAGGTCCTGTTCAGTCTGTTAGTAGAATGTGTGACAACTTCGTTATTGTTAAGCCGGGTTTTACTAAAAAAGAGCGTATTTCTAAGGAAATTCTTAATATAATTGATAAAGATAAGTTATTTGGTGTTGATGATATCGTACGGAATTTACCTAGTGGTAAATGTGATTTACTTGACATACGTGAGTATAATCAAAAGTATGGAAAGATTAGATAAGAAATTGTTAACAAAAAAGTAATTTCTTATTAGTTTTAAATAGGATATAATATGTTTGTTAAATCTTTCCTACTAATTATTTCTTTATACTAAATGATATATAAAATTATATAATTTTTCTATTTTTCTTCGTAGTCTTCACCTGGTTGTAATACTACTGTCATTGTTCCTATGCTTTCATCTTCAACATATTTTGCAAATAGGTTTGCATCCTGTTCTATTGCTTCGAATGTGTTGTAGTGCATTGGTATTACTATTCTTGACTGTAGCCATGATGCTGCTACTGCTGCATCTTCTATTCCCATTGTGAATTTGTCTCCTATTGGTATGAGTGCAATGTCTGGCTGATATATGTCACCAATTACCATTTTCATGTCTCCGAACAGGCCTGTGTCTCCGGCGTGGTATATTTTTTTACCGTTTTCCAGTGTTATGACAAATCCTGTTGCTATTCCTCCTTCTTCAATGTTTTCCATGAAGTCTATTCCTGATGAGTGTCTTGCATCGGTCATTGTGACACTTATAAGATCATTGATTGATACTGTTCCTCCGATGTTCATTCCTATTGCGTTTATTCCCTGTTTTTGTACGAATGTTGCTATTTCGTGTGTTGATATTACTGTTGCTCCTGAATTGTTTGCTATTTCCAGTGTGTCTCCGAAGTGGTCCTGATGTGCATGTGTTACGAGTATTATGTCAGGGTTTAATGTTTCCACAGGTTTTGTGCATGCAGGGTTTCCACTTATGAATGGGTCTATTAATACTTTCATTCCTTCTTCTGTTATTATTTGAAATGCTGAGTGTCCTAAATATTCTATTTTCACTTTTATCACCATTTTTGTTGGGGGTGTTATATTTGTTTTATCTGATTATAGTTTTGTTCTATTATATTTAAAGCATTTTTTCTTCCGTCATAACTAATGAATTCATTGAATATTTCATTGTTTATTGTTATGTTGCTTATTTGTTTTAGTGTTTGATTGATTAATGTTAATAGTTTTTCGGGATTGTTTATTTCTATTGTTTTTGTTATTCCTAGTGTCTGCATTCTTTTTGCGTTTCTTTCCTGTTCTACGTGGTTTGTTATTGGTATCATTATGTTCGGTTGTCTGATTGATATCAGTTCCATGCTTGTTGTGTGTCCTGCCAGAGTTATTGTCAGATCTGATAGTTTCATCCATTCTACCAGTTCGTGTGTGAACTGTTTTATTGTTACCTTGCTTTTATCATAGTTTGTGAATGATTTTGAGTTTACTTCTAGTCCTGTGAATATTATTACTTTATCTGCTTCTATCTGGTATGAGATGTCACAGATGTTCTTTATCAGTGTTTTTCCGAATTCGCTTCCGCCTATGGTTACGACTATTATTTTTTCATCGTTGTTGAATGAGTATTTCTGTCTTAGTTGTTGTTTTGTTTGTATTTCATTGGTGTTGTGGTGTAGTAGTGGTCCTATGTGGTTTGTCTTGTTTTTTAGTTCGTCTGGTATCTGTATGATTCCTGGAACATCAGGTATGAGTATTTTTTTACATCCTTTTGATATTTCTATGATGAATTTTCTTATGCTTTTTTCGAAGTATTTTATGCTTTTTGATTCTGTGTTTTGTGAAAATCCGAATGTCAGGTCGTTTGTTATTATGTAGCATGGTATGTTTAGGAATTTTGCTGTTATTGGCATTGAGTAGTGTGAGTCGCAGATGATTATGTCTGGCTGTGATTTTTTTATGATTCTTGATTCTTTATACATGCTTTTTATGAATGTGAATGGTATGTCTTTTGATTGTTTTACTGATTCTTCTATCTTTATTTCTCCTTCTTTTCCTTCGAAGTTCATGTTGGGCAGGTTGTATGTTTTGTATTTGTATTTTTTTAGGTATTTTAGTCCTGATCCATAGCTTGCAAATTCTATTGTGTGATTGTTTTCTTCCAGGTATTGTGCTAGTGCTATGTCTCGTGATGTGTGTCCTATTCCCACACCACATGTTGTTATTAGTATTTTCATTTGACGTACCTTTTTTTGTGGATGTTTGTTTATTTTATTTTTATGTTTTTTGTTTTATCTTTTTATTGATGAAAGTGTATTACTAAATTATCATTATAGTAATACTTATATACTATTAATACAAAATTAGTAAGTAAGTAATACAAGGGAGGTGAAAAAAATTAACATAATGCAAGACCAGAAAGGACAAGGAGCAGCCGAATACATACTGCTCTTCGGAGGAGTAATCATAATAGCACTGGTAGCGATGAACATATACTCAAACTACTTCTCAGAAGGACAAACATTCAGCGCAAAAGACGATGCAGAACAAATAAGAACAAACCTAACAAACAAAACATGATAAAAGAAGAAAAAGGACAGATAAGTGCAGAACTGATACTCATACTATCAGCAATGAGCATAATTGTCCTTACAACAGCGTATTATACTACAAACGTACTAAATGATGTGACAAACCATACACAAGAAGTCATAAAAACAGGAAGAGATATGATACTTGGGAACTTATAAAAACCTTCCCTCCATATCTATTTCCCTCCTACGTATACGGGTAGAAGAAATAGGAATGCCATCATCAGCCAAAACCCAATCAATAACAATAATATCAAGAGGAATCAGACCCTTTTCCAAACGTATATTATTGATATATTCGGCAGACTTCTCAGTTTCATGACTTACAACAATTGCATCAAGTAAGGAATAAGTATCAGCGCTTCCACAAGAATCAAAGATTTCTTTAATTTCAAAATCATTACTATACTTCGATAAAAACTGTCTGATTCTTTGAACTCTGGTGGAAAATGATTCAACAGGATGCATTTTACTACTGGCAAAACTGTCAGAAGTCACACCTATCAAAACTTCTTCACCCAAACTAAAAGCAGTTGACAACAACATTTCATGACCCTTATGGAACTTATCAAAAGTTCCACCAACTGCTACTTTTCTATACTTCCTTAGCAAAACAGATTCCCTCAACAAAAAAAAGGATTTCAGAAAAATTAATCATCCATATTCAAGAAATTCAAGTCAGCTTCCAGATTAATCAATTCTTCTTCCAATTTAATAAGTTTTACTTCGTCAAAGAAGTATTTATAATAAATCTTGGAATAATGAGTAGAATACAATCCCCAAATATTCTCTTCATCAGCAGTCATGTTTTTAGGAAATGTAATGATATCCACATCATAATTATTTTCAATATAATTCTCCAATTTCTTGATTGCAGGATTTAGGATATTAGCATGTTCTCTGAAGTCTTCCCTTACCCTACGAGTACCATCCTTATAAACACAGTTATATACAAATTCAATTTTCTGCAGAATAATCTTTATGTTAGGATGATTTTCTTTCATGAAAGCAAAGAAATTATCTACAGATTCCTTGTATAAAGCAAAGTATTCTTCCTCATCTTCGACCATACTTATAGGACGCAGATTCTCTTCATTATTCTTGTAAAAATCAGTATTTATGATGTACTCACTGTTTGTAATGTAAGTATCACCATATTGAAGAATTCCCCATCTAGCATCATGTACAAGGTTAATAATCAAGTAATCAATACCATTGAAATGTCCAAGTGCATCCTTGTTAAAATCCTTCCTAATATCATTTGTAACGATATCTTTATCCCTTGTTTCAAGAAGATATATGAGTTCATCTTCTTTAACATCAATCTTAGGATTCATTAAGCTGATAAATGTACTTCTTTGATGTTCATATACCTTATTAAAGTCCATCTTATAATTGTTATAAAATGATCTGAACGGGTCAATACTTACACAGGATCCAAACATTGCAAGGTTGGTTTTTTTATTGATGTTCTTTGCAAGATTAGAAATCTTTGTCTTATAATTATTTAATAGCTCGTTTTCGCCGAGATTTCTTAAATCGTCATCATCCTCGTGTAACATTTCCTGTTGTATCCTGTTTTTTTCGCGTTTGATGTATTTTTTAATATTGTCCTGTACACTGTCAAAGTTAACTTCCTTTATTTTTGTAAGATATGAATCAAGCTGTGGGAAATAGTCAAATATTGTTTCAAATTCAACGGCAACTGTTATGATGTTACCATCAGCACATTTTTCTTCATAATAAAATGGGTCGTCATGCCAAATTAAATTATCCTTGTTAAATAAAACTTCATCATTTACCGTTAATTTGGTGTAATTTATTAGAACAGGTTTTCTGGTGTTATCTAATTTGGAAAAATCCAATCCTCTTAATGTTAACTGAAGATCTCCATCAGATATGCATTTGAATCGAAGATTGAAATTTTTCTTATTGGATTCTATGAGTTTTCCTTCACCATACTCGTCAGTATACCAGTCGGGAGTGTGGACTTTTACTCCTTTGTCCAATAATAATACTTTTAGTTTGTTTGACTCATTACCAATGTTTTTTATATCCGTACGAGATATATCCCAAATGATTTTAACAGTATTGATTAATGAAACGCTTTCGTTAAAAGATATTGTTTTTTCTTCATATTTAGAAAAAATTTCCGTTAACTGATTCTCAAACTCATTCAACATTTTCATTTTATTGATATTTTTTATGTTACTTGACAATTTAATACACCATTTAGAAAATATTATTCTATATATCTTTTTGTATAATATTAACAATAAAGTTTTTGAATATATAACTAAAATGATTGATATATGGAATATTCATAAAATTCAGGAAATATACAAAGAATAATAATCTTAAAGTACAAATATATTTAATATCTAATGTAATGGAATATTAAAATGATTGAAGAATTCAATACTGTTATTAAAAATCGTAGAAAAGTAAATACTAGGTATGCTTCATGTTATCCTAATATTTACCGAGTAGCAATGTCATCACTTGGCTATCAGATAATCTATGATTACCTGAATGCGCGTGAAGATGTTTATTGTGAAAGAGTAATATATCCTCAGACAAAAAGTATTGAAACAAGAAGTGACCTTGCTGATTTTGATATTGTCGGATTTACTTTACAGTTTGAACAGGATTTTCTTAACATGATAGACATGTTGAAACGTAGCAATATCCCATTAGAAAGTAAGAAAAGAAAGGCTGATGATCCGCTGGTTATTGCCGGTGGACCATGTGCCGCATCAAACCCCCTTCCAATTTCTGATTTTGTAGACTTATTTGTTATTGGAGATGCTGAAATGATACTTGACGAGATTATTGACACAAAAAGTGACACCAATAATCCGAGAGTAGATATTTATGATTTCGTTGACATTCCTGGAGTATACAAGCCGGGAAACAGTGTGAAAATACAGCAAGTCAAGAATATGAAAGATGCGTGGAGGCCAATATACCAGATAGTTACAAAAACGGATAACAAGAAATTCGTTCCGGCATTCGGTCAGAACACCTTCCTGATGGAAGTCTCCCGTGGTTGTACCCGTGGCTGCAGATTCTGTATGAGTGGATGTATGTACAGGCCTCGACGTGAAGTACCACTGGATACGCTTATTGAAACGGCTATAGAAACTAGGCATGTTACAGGTCATGACAAGGTTGCACTCATTGGTGAGGCAGTAAGTGATTATTCGAAGATTGAGGACTTATGTTGGCAGTTGCATGAGGAAGGCTTTAAGATTGCAACCCCATCCTTACGTGTTGAAAGTGTGTCTGATGAATTACTTGAAATATTTAAGACAAGCGGTATGAAAACAATTACTATTGCTCCCGAAACGATATATAAACAACGGCTTAAACTTAATAAGCCCATGACGGATAATGATGTGATTAGTACTGTTGAAAGAGCTTTGGACTTGAAACTTAAGGTTAAGATGTACCTTCTTCTAGGTACTCCTGGTGAAACTAATGAGGATGTGTTGGAGTTGGTTAACTTTCTTAGAAACATGACTGCCAGGGGTGTTCGTTTTAACACCATTACAACAAGCATTAATCCACTTATTCCCAAACCCCATACACCTCTTCAATATATGGAATTTGACTATGATACATTATATGACAGGTTCAAAAAGTATAGTGTTCGCTTAAGATTTAAAAACAAGCAGGAAAATCTTAAAAAGGCAACTATGCAATATGTTCTGACAAATAGTGGTGTAGAATTAAACAGTCTCTTGAAGGTTGGAAAGAAAGTAACCTTCAAGGATTGGTATAAGCTTGCAAACAGTATTAATGAAGCAAAACAGAGCAAGGATTATAGTATTCCATGGTATGAAATTGATGTGGGAATAAAAGAATCATTCCTCAGAAAAGAATATGAGAAAGTTAATGATGGAATTATAACACCATGGTGTGAAAGTGATGGCTGTTATGATTGTGGAAGCTGCAAATAAAAATAAATGGAGGATTTATATTATGAATATTGGAGCAGACAGAGTATCTGAAATAAACTTATCACAAGTACGTAAAATGTTTGAACAGGCAAGTCCCACTGCTATTAACTTAGCACTGGGTGAACCTGACTTTGACACTCCCCCACACATTCTTGAATCATTGAAGAATGCACTTGACAACAATAGGACACATTACTCACAGAACAAGGGAGAACCTGTTTTACGTGAAAGTATTGCTAAAAAGTTGGATAAGGATAATGATATTAAGGTTAGTGGTGATGACATCATTGTTACTGTAGGTGCCAGTGAAGCATTATATTCAAGTATACAAGCATTAGTAAATCCTGATGATGATGTACTTATACCTGATCCTGGATTTTTATCATATGCTGAATGTGTACGTCTTGCCGGAGCAAATAGTGTTCCTGTTAAGTCAAGTAGTGAAAATGGATTTAAGACAACTGTTGAAGATGTTGAAGAAGCGTTAACACCAGAAACCAAGGCTATCGTTATTAATTCACCATGTAATCCTACAGGTGCTGTTATGGAAAAAGAGGATATTAAAGCAATTTCTGATTTGGCTACTGATAAGGATTTCATAGTTTTGTCTGATGAAATTTATGAAAAAATTATTTATGATAAGAAACATTACAGTTTCCAAACATTCACTGATAATGCTGTGACAATTAACGGTTTTAGTAAAGCTTATGCCATGACAGGTCTTAGAGTTGGTTATTGTGCGTCAAATCCTGACATAATTGATGAAATTCTTAAAGTACATCAGTATAATGTTGCTTGTATTGATACTGCTACACAGGTTGCATGTAATACTGCTTTAACTTCATCACAGGATTGTGTTGATCAGATGACTGCTGAGTTTAAGAAAAGAAGAGATTTGGTTGTTAGTTGCCTGAATGATATGGGTCTTGATTGTGTGATGCCTGATGGAGCTTTTTATGTGTTCTTCCATCATGAAAATCCACAGGAATTTGTTCAGAAAGCTGTTAAAGAGGATGTTATTCTTGTTCCTGGAGGAGCATTTGGAGAAGAAGGTGAAAAGTTCATAAGATTATCCTATGCCCAGAGTTATGAGAATTTAGAAGAAGCTATGAGAAGACTTGAAAAGATAGCAGGATTGTGATTTTATTTCCAGTTTTCTAATTTTTTAATTATTTTTTTCAATTCATCTATTGTTTTTTCTGTTAGTTTAATATTTTCTTCATATAAATCTATTTTTTGTTGATATATTTCAACTAATGGTAAACATTCGTTAAAGAAATCACTGTCCATATACTGTGAACGATAGAATTTATAAG
>CAZUHM010000085.1:10015-10468 GCA_964620575.1 uncultured Methanobacteriaceae archaeon
CCCTTTTGCAATGATTTATATATTTATTTAATGCATCTATCTCATTTATTGCATCTTCTCGGATAGCCACATATTCCTGATATGTTCCACTGATATTGCTTTTAAAATATTTCGGAAGATCTTCTTCTGTGGTTGTGAAATCTTGCATACTGTGTATTATAAAAGTTTTAAGATTTTTATAATAGTTCTTATAACCTTCAATGGCATTGTTTAATTCTTGTTTTTCTATTTGTAGCTTGTTTAAAGCTTTGTTTTCAGTTTTTATTTTTTGCTGTATCTCTTTTTTAGCTTTGGACATGAATTCATTTGGAGCTTCATTAGACATATGCATAATCTCCTCAGAAATAATTTTGGAAATAATAATGAGTTCTAATAAATATATATCTAAAAATTAATTTAAAAAGTTTATCCAGTAAAGTTTATAAAAAATAAATTGAGCGCCGAGACCGGGAT
>CAZUHM010000086.1:0-10435 GCA_964620575.1 uncultured Methanobacteriaceae archaeon
CTCCATCGATTGTCAATATTCTCTGGCTGGGTAGTTGCTTCTTTGTATGTCTTCTTTTTTAAAATAGACTTAATTTTTTGTCAATCTTACTTCATTTTTTTTACATTAATTAAGCTTTTTAGTTTAAAATAACCACTAATTGAACTTCTTTTATAATTTTAATAAAATTTTTTAAGCTTTTTAGAAGTGATTTGACTATTTTTAACTATTCTATATCAAATTTAACAAAAGGAGATAATTATTTGGTAAAAATTAATTAAAAGTCGAAAAATAAGAATAAAATTCTTTTTTCTTTAGAAATTTAAGCTAATCAAAAAATAAAGCTTAAAGGATGATTTTAATAAATGAAAGTTTTCATCCTTAATAGGCACATCTACTCAAATATTAATAGTTTAAGAACTATTCAAGTAAATTTAATTAAATATTCATTTATTAATAATGTCATTCTTTAGTATTTCAAAGGCATCATCATCGATAACAGGATTTTCATAATTCAAATCAACTTCAGTGTCCACATTAGCATAAATCATACCCCGTGAACGTTTAAGATAAACCGGATTATTTAACATATAAACTCTTAAAAGCCAGAGATTTGCCTGATTAGAATTAAAATATGAAGACACATGTTTCCTAGTCCAAATATGAAAATTATTATATTTACCTATACGAGAAACTGGTCTTTAAAACGAATCTTCTACAGTTGCATAATATTTAACTTCATACTTTCCATTCTCACCATTTGGAAGAAAATTATTCTTAACAAAATCTTGATATTTATTCTAAATGAATACAAAACATTATCCTTTTTAGCATAACTTACAGTTGGATCCAATAAAAAATCTTTCTGCGTAGTGCTTGTTTTTCGTAGAATTATTGTTTGTTCCTTGTTACCTAATGCTTCAATTGTTGCATTCCAGTCATTTAAACACTTTGTAATCTTCGTCATAAATATCACATTCTATTACTTCTTCCATCTTTTAAGATCTTTTATAGAATTTCTAATTGATTCTCTTGCTTCTTCAGTACTGATATCACTATCATCAATGTAGAACGGAATAAGATGTTCTATTTCTTCTTCCATAGTTCTATCATCAATAAATTCACCATTTTCATAACAATACTTACAGTATTCACTGTTTAATGTATCATCCTTACTTGTTCCTTTATATTCATCCTGATCTATTGGCATAGAACATGATTGACATATTTGAACCATAAATATACATCCCCCTGTTTAAGTTACTTTATAATGGTCTTCTCCAGAATAACCAAAAGTATTAAGACAGTATGCACTGTTAGAACCTATACTAATACTCTGATTTACAAAACTACTTCCATCATATCCATCAGGAATTTTTATTTCTGTTCCATCTGCAAAATACATTTTTTTAACAACATTAATTCCATTATATAAACTGTCTTCTCGTTTATATGTAACATATATTCCTTCAGAATAGTCGAATGTATTGTTACTGTTATATGCTAAAGCAAATATTTGATTTTGTGTTAAGAAATACGTTTGCGTTCCATTCTGGTTTGTTCCTACAAAGTTACCACATAAAGTATTGTCAAAGAAGTATCCGTCCGGTTTGTAATCAAATTCACTAGGTGAAACTAATACTGCTTCACTAGGAAGTGATGAATAACTCATATGATTTAACATATTGATTGATGTCCATCCCACTCCAATAATTAATAATATTAAGATTATTATCCCAAATATTGCTAGTTTTGATGTTCCCTTTTCCTTTTTTTCATTTTTTGTGTAATAGTCCCTTTTTGCAAATGATATTATATCATCATCATAGTTATAATTATTATAATTGGAATAATTGTTGTTGGAATTGTTGTAATTATTTCTGTTTTGTTTTTTATAAATTCCATTTGAGTTTCTATAATTATTATTAGATTTTATGTAATCATTACCTGATTTATTATAATTCTTTTTACTGGATTTCTTATGGTAGTGATTATTTTTATTCTTTTTATATTGGTCATTATTGTTACTTTTTTTATAGTAGTGAGTGTTATTCTTTTTATAGTAGTCCTTATTGTTACTTTTTTTATTATATTTCTTGTTTGTACTATTATAATTTGGATTATATTTTTTAGTGGATTTCTTTATATTCTTTTTGTTTCCACTTTCAACCTTTTTAAATTTACTAGAATCCATAATTATTTCTCCTAATTATCATAGTTTCCCATAAACTTTTTAGGTTATGATTAATTAATACTATGATGCACTTATATAAATACTAATTGCAAATTTGTAGAAAAATATATTGTATCAAAATACTTTCATTTTAATAATAAACCTCAAATGTCATTTTTAGTTGAAAAAAACATTAATATTTAAAGTTATATTGTCATAAAAGGAATGTAACTTAATTATATCTTAGAATTAAATTAATAATTAAATATAAAAAAAATCTAAGATGATTAAAATGAAAAAAATAATTCTTGAACAGGAATATGTAATGAATATTTTTAAAGACGATAGCAAAAAATCCTCATTCTTATTGGGCTTTCTAGTTAGACAATTAACCCATATTAATATAAATACTTACAGGAAACAAATTTCTAAATGAAATATATGATATTCAACTAAGTCATGAGAAAAATATCCGAATATACCCAAAACTGATTAACGAAATTAGAAAATATGATTCAATATTCAAACAACTGGAAGAAGAATTATCAACGTACTTACTTAAATCTGAAGAAAACTTGAATATAAGTAATGATGAAACGAGCTTCTATTTTACCTTAGGTTATACACTTGGCAGCTGTAAAAGTTATCATAGAACAATAAATGAAAAAGAAATAATTAACTACATTCAAAGTGTGCCGCTCAAATAGAGATAAAAAAATATAGATGAATTATATTTTTTTTAAATAATTTTCTTGATATCTTACTTTTTTTGGATTAAATATTTTTATTTTTTAAAATAAATAATATATTATGATGAATTCTGATTTTGTATTACGCAAAGATGCCATTCCAAAGTTGTATGATGCCGATGTGGATAGTTTTTTAGATTCCTACAATATTATCGAAGAAAATTATCCATATATTCTTGAGTCAATGAAGGAAGAGTTTTTTTTACTTGAAAATCCTCGTTGTCATCTTTTTAAGGAATTATTATATGAAGAAAAGGTTGTAGGTTTTGTTTCTTATGATCTTGAGAATGGTTTTGGTGAATTTGCTTTGAATGAGATTTATGTTTTACCAAACTTCAGGGGTAATTCTTATTTTTATGATGAGTTATTATCATTATTACATACTTCCTCATCAATTAGTATTATAGAACCGAATCATTTAATAATAGATTTATTGGTAAAGTATGGTTTTGCTGTATACTTAAATGATTATCTTGTAGCAAGTGGCATAGAATTAGATGTTCCACCGGAATCATATACATGTAACAATAAGGAAATTAGTTTAGAGTTAGATACAATTTATTCATCAAACCTTTATGACACAAACATATCTGCAACCATACTGCTAGATGACATATCAACAAAAGACAAAAACATAATATACTACAGCAGATTACTAGACAGTGATGAAAAAGACTACGATGCTAGAAAACAACGCGAACAAATAAATCAGGAATACTTTGAAAATATTAAAATAGATATGTTAATAAACCAGGAAGACTTCATTACAAGCATACTTGCATTAAAAGAAAAATCAGAAAGCAGACTATTTGAAGTAAAAGAACTTGTAGGACATGAAGATGAACTATCTAACATGCTTCAATCACTGGTTGATGACAATATACTTTCTTTGGAAAGAGCATATCAGATACAAGAACAAATAATTAGGGAATATGAGAATAATGAAGTATTGCAAGAATCATTAGTTACTAGATTAATATATCTTTGTGAAGAAAAATCATTAGAAAAAGATTTAGAACTAGAACAGTTATTAGAATCCAATGATGAAAAATGTCCCTACTGCAAAATGCCAATAGAATTACCGGATTATTCCTGTAGAATATGTGGATACAATCTTAGCATAAAAAAAAATAAATAATATATAATTAGAAGAAGATTAACTAAATCAAATTTAATATATAAATTAGAACATGAATTGCAGGGAAGTATTGAAATGATTATTAATGTTGGAGGAAGAACGGATATAGTTAACTACTATACCCCCTGGCTTGTAAACAGATTAAAGGAAGGGTATGTCCTTACAAGAAATCCTTATAACAGAAAGCAAATTTCACGATACGATTTGACAAGAAAACATGTTGATGCAATTATCTTCTGTTCAAAAAATTATCAGCCAATTCTTGAGCATATGCCAGAAATAGAAAAGAAGTATCCATTGTACTGTCATTATACAATTACCTGCTACGATGAGGATGTTGAAAAAAAAGTTCCCAGCATTGATGAAAGTATTCAAACACTGATTCAATTATCAGAAATTGTTGGTAAAGAAAGAGTATCATGGAGATATGATCCCATATTACTTACAGAGAAATACACCATAGAAAAACATGTAGAAACCTTTGAATATATTACATCAAAGGTACATAACCATATATCTTCATGTATTTTTAGCTTTGTTGATATGTACAAAAAGGTTTATAGGAATATGCCCGAAATTATAGAGTTAACATCAACAGATGAAGAGAACTTACTGACACATTTATCACATATAGCAGACAAGTACAGTATTACATTACAAAGTTGTGCAGTTAAAGACAAGTATGAAAAGTACGGAATAAAAAAATCAGGATGTATAACAAGTAAAATACTGGAAGAATCAAACAATCTATCATTCAAAGATATTAAACATAAAGGATCTAGAAGCGGCTGTTGCTGTATGCCATGGCGCGATATAGGAGAATATGACACTTGTCTGAATGCCTGTAAATATTGTTATGCTAACACTAATATTAGGCTGGTTAAAAGGAATCATAAATTGCATAATCCTGATTCTCCCCTATTGATTGGGGATGTTAATGAGGATGATGTTGTAAAAGAGGTTAATCAACCCAGTTATATTGATTATCAGCAGAAATTATTTTAAATATCTTCAAATAACATATATCAATTATTTTATTAAATACTCTTTTTACTATACTGTTTTAGACAATCACTGGAATTAATTTACACCATAGAGACTGGTATATGCAACTTCTCCTCCAGTAGAACAGCTAAAAAAACTTGGATGCTTTTGTACGTTATAACTTAGTTAATATATGTTCTATTTATAATAATTTTTAATATAAAATCTACTATATCAGTAGACTATAATCATACGGTTTTTACTTTATTAATAGAACTTATTAAGATTTTTACTTTAGTAATAAGTAAAAATATTCTATACATCTATATAAAAAAAATAGGTAATGATAATATGAAATTAGAATCAGACGAAATTTAAATAAATTATAAATTAAAAAAAAGGAAATATTATCTGATATCATTTATAATAGACATGACTATTGTAAATAAGCAGATAATACTTATTACTTGTGGATAACCAAGAATACCTATAATTAAAGATATAATAAATAAAACTAATGGTATTACTAAGGAATTTTTAATATTTAAAGCTTCTTTTAAATATTCACTATCTGGATTAAATTTTAACAACAAATATGAAGATACTGATAAAATAACATCTACAATTATAAAATCCACCCCATATATTGCTTGAGCTAAAAATGAATTAAAATTTTTGAAACAAACAATGTTATGTAGGGTATTAAAGATAATATAAGCATTAATAGTATGTTTAACCATATGATTCTGTTATTTATCTTTTCAACATGATGAAAAATTTTATGATGGTACTGCCACATATTCACACAAACAAGAAAACTTATAAAATATGCAAAATAGTGTACTCTTAAACTCCATATTGCAGTGATTGTAGCTGTTTCAGGTTGTGGTAATTCCAGTACAAGAATTGTTACAATAATTGCAATAATAGCATCATAAAATGCTTCCAGTCTTCCCGTCTCTTTATAATATTCTAAATTCATATTATCACATTATTATCTGTGTTTACATTATAAAATTATTCTAAAAGCAATATTTGACATAAATGGTACTCGAAAATAGTTTTGAAATAAGTCCGATTTAATCTTATTTACTTTATTTAAATATCCTACAAACATTTTCTTTATGAATTTTTGATTATTTATTTTTTTAACAAAAAATGGTTTTGTTAACCCTAAAATATAAAATCAATAGTTTAATGTAGTATATAACGATTAAATAAAACCTAACATAAATCTTAATCAAAAAGACCCAAAACTATGTTTGTTGAATATAATCGAATATTTGAATAAAAAGTTATATAAAATTTACCAAATTCTTCCTACTTCTAGCAATGCAATATTATTTGATATTATATATATATCAGTAAAAAAAATTTTATGGAGAATTGTTAATGACTTAGTTTTTTCTTAATATTTAATGCCATTTCCTGTAGTGGATTGATTATTTTAGCATATTCAGGAGTATAAGAAAATTCCATGTTAATCATGTCTTCATATTTTAAATTATGTAGCATTGCAAAAGACAGTAAGTCTATTTTTGATGAAAGATCTTCTTCAGATATCATTTGACAACCTACAATTGTACCATCCTCTTTGAAAATCATCTTGATAAATATTTTATAATTATCAGGGTAGTATCTGGCTTTTTGGTAACTATCAAGATATTCCGAGGTTACATGTATTCCCATCATGTTCGCAAATGATTCTGTTATTCCACAGGATGCATAATTAATCTTTCCCACACTTGATACAACATTATTGACTACAGGTTTAAAGGATAGTTTGCTTGTATATGTCAAATTATTTGCCAATATTATTGCCTGACGTACAGCATTAGTACCAGATGGTGAATATGTTTGAGATTTTGTTATGTGGCTTTTTACTTCAACACAATCTCCCATAGCATAAATGTCTTCAACACTTGTTTCAAGATATTCATTAATAATTACTGCAAAATCACCTATTTCACAGCCTGCCTGCCTGGCCAATTTAGTTGAAGGTATCTTATATGATGGCAATATTATCATGTCTGCAATAATATTTTTGTCATTGTACTGGATTTCCTTTTTAGAATCATTGTTTGTTATAGATTTTACATTAACATTTGTTTCTATTTGTATCTCATCACATAATTTCACCAGTTTTTCAGAAATTTCCCCATCCAGATATAATGATAAAATATCACTTGATTCTTCTAAAAATGTTATATTGTAACCTTTTCTGGCTAGTTCAATAGCACTTTCAATACCGATGGAAAATTTAGAAATGAATACTATGTTTTTATGTTCTTTCTCTTCTAGAGTTTTTTGTATGAGTTTTCCATCATTAAGATTATTTAAAGAAAAAATGTTGTTAAAATTTTCTATTTCATATTCGGGGTGTATTGTTTCTGAACCTGTAGCAATTACTAATTTATCATAATTTATATTTTCAGTGATGGAGTTCTTCTTGTAGGTTATCATTTTGTTTTCTGAATCGACATTTGTGACTGTTGTTGTTAATTCAATTCTTATATTCATTTCAAGGTAATGATTGATATCATGCATAATTATATCATCAAAAGATGGGATAATGCCACCTAAAACTAATGGTATAGCACAAGGAGAATATGCAATATCTTCACTTTTTGTAAAAACAATTATTTCCATATCTCCATTATTTTTTCTTAAATGTGATGCTAATGTTAAACCACTAGCACCTGCACCGATAATTATTACACGCATATTATTCACCATGACTATTTTTTGTATTAATGAGCATAAAATCATTCTAGACTATTCTTCAAAGCATAGCCCATAATTAAGTATTGTTATTATTTTCTATTTTATAATATTTAACATTTCTCTTATTAAAAAGTATATCTAATAGAACAATTGATAAAACAATTATTTAGAGACATATAAAGCAGTAATATATTACATTAATGGACAGATTCCTAATAAAACACAATTACATCCGTACTTCAAAATAAGAACTACGAAAAAAGGAATTAATACATACTCAACCATGACAATAAAAGATGATAATTACTACAACATATTAAAAAAAGGACATGTAATCCATTAACATAGCAAATAAAATCTACACGTTTGAATCAATAACCAATATAGACCAAAATGCCCGATGAAAATTCTAATAGAAAACAAATTACAAGAATACATTAACAGAATACTGAAACAACAATAGACAAATTAATTTTTCTTTTTTAAACGATAATTTTTTTAATAGATTCAAACATATACTTAATTAACGAAATGGAGGTTAATTTATGATGAAGAAAAAAATAGGAATTATATTAATTATAATTGCCTTAATTGTTGTTTCGGGAGCCATTATTCATAGTACTTTTTTTCAAAACAATGACGATTCAATGTATCAAGTCTCTTTAATGCAGGCTTTCATGCATGGGGAATATAATGGAGTAGTCACTGTAGGAGATTTTAAAAAACATGGTGACACCGGTCTTGGAACATTTGAAGGAGTAAATGGTGAAATGATAATTTTGGACGGTGAAGTTTATCAGGCAGCTGCTAATGGAAGCATTAATGTCATGTCAGATGATGAAACAATACCCTTCGGTACAATCACCAAATTTGATGAAGATGGAACAATAGATGATATTTCAGCCACTGACTTTAACGATTTAACACGTCAATTGGATGATGAAATAAAGAAATTTAGTTCTAACAACATGTATTTAATCAAAATCAAAGGTAATTTTTCAAATATAAAAGTTAGAAGTGTTCAAAAACAAGAACAACCATATAAGGAATTCACCGAAGTTGCTGCAGTAGATCAAAAGGTATTCGACTACACCAATCAGGAAGGAACAATTGTAGCAATATACTTCCCAGAGTACATGAATGAGTTGAATATGCATGGCTGGCATCTTCATTTCCTGTCTGATGATAAGACAAAAGGAGGTCATGTCCTAGGATTCAATGACTTTAAAGGTTCAGGTCAAGTTGATGAAATACATGAATTCAAAATGATACTTCCAACAGATGATACATTTACGACCATGAATTTCAGTGAAAACATGACAAATAAAATAAGTAGTGTAGAATAACTCCTATGGAGTTATTCCTTTTATATTTTCCTATAAAAAGAATTAATATTCTTTCTATACTTTTTTTAGGAGTTTATTATGGTTAATAATTTCCAGGATTATCTCCTGTACGTATTTTTTCAAAATTTTTATTCAGTTATATGGGTAACTTTCCAGTGTATTGCTCTATTTTACTTTGAGCACTATCTAAACTTACTCCAGTTTTTTCTTTTACTGCTGATTTGACATCACTTAAATTGGTGTTGTTTAAGTAATCACTCGCTTTTGACTGCAAATCTCCACTTAGATTTTCTACTGTAGAAAGGGGATTATTTATATTGTCTGGATAAACTTTTTTATACTGTACTGATTTTGCCATATGAACTGCCATGTCCTTGTCATTGCAAAATATTATTATATTATCATAAGTAGTTTCATTAGATAATGGAATACAATAAAACTTACCGTTATAATTTACTTTAATTATCTCAAATATGCGTATTTCCACTAATTCATCCGCATTTATTAGATAACATGTAAAACCATCAATCTCTTGTTGTTCTCCCTTTTTAACTATATTAAGCAGAGTGTTAAAACCCATCTCACTAACTTTGATAATATTGTTGTCAGCATGACTATTATATGTAACTAAGATCCCCTTGTTCCAATTCCAAATTTTGGCACTTTCAACTTCTCCCTTATATTTGGTTTGATTTGCTGGAACCTCTATAGTCGTACCATTTGGCGTTATTTCAATTGTTTCATATTTTACTGAGGTTAACATTACAAAAATTACAACAGCAACAATGACAAATAGTATTATTCCAATTATAATAATCTTTTTATTATCCATAGATTGCACCATCATTATTTTTTTTAGTGAATATTAATTGTTTCTTCTAGAACCAACGTTTGATGATTTAATAATATACCTATTCTGAAACATTAATATAATAACCATAAATGCTAATTAAAGATTGTATTTTATAGTATTTATAAATTAAATCAATAACCTACAAATAAACATTAATTGATTAATCGTTATTTTTTGAAAAATTATGATATTACTTATTAATGGGATTTATCCTTTTCCATAGTTTTATTTCTATGATTGTATTTTTTGTCTTTCTAGTAGTTAAAAGAGTGTACAAAAATTATTGAGTTTAAAGTAATCCCTGTGAAAACACTTATCAAAATACTAATAAAATTGTATTTATTCTATTAAAATTATTCCATACTTATTTTGCATATTTCTTAGTTCGTTTTATCTAAAAAAAGTATTTATATATAATCATATATAAATAGGAATATAATTAGTAAAGAAGGTGATTTGGACAATGAATATGAAAAAAGTAATCATATT
>CAZUHM010000087.1:0-9936 GCA_964620575.1 uncultured Methanobacteriaceae archaeon
ATTATAGGATAATATTTTATTAATTAGAGGATGATATTATGGCAGAAGAATATGCAATAGCAATGGATATTGGTACCAGTGGTATCAGAGCTCAAGCAATAAATGTTGAAGATAATAGTACAATTTCAACAACCGTTACATTAAGACACCCTATTCCAGGTGCAAACGTAATGGATCATTTACACTTTGCAGTAAATGTGGGTGGAGATCAAGCTCACCAACTTCTTATCGAAGCAGTAAACAAAGTAGTAGATCAGTTAGGAGTGGACAAATCTAAAATTATTAGATTTGCAGTATGTGGAAACCCAATTCAGTTATCCTTATTCCAAAACATTGAAATAAGAGATTTAGCATTTTGGGGAACCAATGCAATGGAAAGATTAAACATTACACCACCAAAAAGAAACTCACAAATAGTAAAACCTGCAGATATTGATTTAGACATCAATCCAGATGCAGATGTATACATACCTCCAGCAATCAAACACGAAATCGGTGCAGATGCATTAGCAATGCTCGTAAAATCAGACGTAGTAAACAGAGAAGGTATATATTTAGTTTCCGACTTCGGTACAAACGCAGAAATTGCATTAGTAATTGATGGAGAAATTTACTCCTGTTCAGCAGCAGCTGGTCCTGCTATGGAAGGACAAGCAATTGAATGTGGTATGTTAGCATCCCCTGGAGCAATTTCAGATGTAGCACCTGACGGAACTGACTGGCAAATAAAAGTACTAAACGCTGACTTAAAAGTAGAAGACGGAGACATAATGGATGTTGTTGAAGGAACTGTAACTAAAGAAAGAGATACTGAAACTAAAGCAAGAGGTATCACAGGTACCGGTGTAATTTCAGCATACAGTTTAGGAACAGAACAGGGAATTATTTCTATTCCTGATATAAAATCACCAAACAACAAACTTAACCTACAGGACGATGTCTTCTTATCAGAGAAAGACTTAACAGAAATAGGTAAAGCATTAGGTGCATTCAGAGCAGCACACATTACATTATGTGTAGAATCAGGTATAGACTTTGACGATATTGATGCAGTATACATGGCAGGAGCATCAGGATTCTATGTAGATCCACTTAAATCATTAACAGTAGGTCAGATACCTGCAAACTCATGGGATATCTACCAGATAGGTAACACATCATTAGCAATGGCAAGAGACATAGTAGAAAATCCTGACTTATTACAGGAATTACAGGAAGTTGCAGATGGAATGCAAGGTAACCACATCACATTAGCAACATCAGAAGTATTCGAGAAAATATATGGTCTTGAATTAGCAGTATGTGAACAGAACATGCCTCTCTGGAAATATGATGAATGGTTAGAAAGTTATGGATACGGTAACTTACCAGAATTAGAAGAAGACCCAGAAATCCACAGATTATATGAAAGTGATATTCCAGATATTGGTATAAACGGTTTATCCATTATTGAAGAAGTAGGTACAAAACTGGAAAACAAAGTTGAAGGATGTATAAACTGTAAAGCATGTGAAAATGAATGTCCTGAAAATGCTCTTAAAATCAACGACGGAGTAGCTACAATTCGTTCTGACTACTGTAACGGTAGTGCATGTTTAAGATGTGAAAGAATCTGTCCTTCAAAAGTATTCTCATATGAAAAATTATTCTACATCCAAGGAGAAGAAGCAACTCAATTATAATCTTCTCACCTACTATTCTTTTTTTAAAAACTAATTTTTATCTAAAAGTTGTTATCATGAAAGCTATTGTTTTTGATAATGCAGGCACAATTCTTAAAAGAGTAACTGCTTTAAAAGATATGTCTAACAATAATATTATTTATGAAACTAATACTATAGGCATGGCCGACAAAAATGATGAAAACATAATCCTCGTATTTCAAATGCCGACACATAAATTAATACAGGAAAAGGGAAAAATCATAGACTACCTGAAAACAAGCAAGCAAGCATATGAAATAAGTTACTCACAGAAACATTACACTAAAGATGATGTAATAAAAGCATTAGAAAACGATGAAACTAACTTCGAAGACATTAAAGATTCAGCAAAATCACTAATAAACAGGTATGAAATAGAAATATGCAGTGGAACGGCAATGATAGTAAACATGAAAGGAAAAATAACTCACGTATACACGGCGGGAGGATACCTGTTTGAAGGTACAAGAGAATTATTTCAAAAACTAGGAACATCAGGCTGGTCAATATACATAGCATCAGGAGATAACCAAAATTCATTAAACAAAATATCTTCAATACTGAAAGTAAAAAAGGAAAATGTTTATCATACATGTAACATTAAATGCAAGGAAAAAGTAATTAAAAAACTACAAAAACAGTATGAAACTGTAATAATGGTTGGAAATCATTCTAATGATAAGTTGGCATTAAAACAGGCCAATATCGGAATATTATCAACACAACAGGGTGAAACGTTATCCGAAGACGTAATTGAATCTGCTGATTACATAATAGATAACATAAAAAAAGTAATGAAAATAGTGGAAAAAGAAGTTTAATATTTGTCTAAAACTTCCTTAATTATTTGTTCTTTATCGTCTTCATTTTTGGCAATAACATTTAATGTATTTTCCAATGCTTCACGTGTCGGTGGAATTTCACCTAAAGCAATTAAAGACTCAACCCAATCAACAGTTGCCCTGATTGAAGGTTTTTTAGTCAAATCAAGTTTTCTAATTTTCTGAGTTTTATCAACAATCTCTTCAATCAATTTTTCCTCAGCTGTTGGAACTCTCTTATTAATAATATGAACTTCCCTGTCATAGTCAGGATAATCAATATATAAGTAAAGACAACGGTCTTTAGTTTCGTCAAGCAGTGAACGTTGAGCGTTTGATGTTAAAACAACAATTAAATCATTTTTCAATTCAAAAGTATCCAAATCATTTACAGTAATCTGTTTTTCACCAAGAGCCTGTAAAAGAAAACTTTCTAACTCTTCATCAGCCTTATCAATTTCGTCAATCAATAAGACTGAAGGCTTATCATTACTGAATGCTGTCAATAAAGGTCTTTGTATGAAAAATTCATCGGAGAAAATTGTCAAATCTTCCCTGTTTTCCCTAGCCATTTCCAAGTACAATAACTGTTTCTGGTAGTTCCATTCACCAACAACTTGTTCAAATGTTATTCCTTCATAACATTGTATCCTAAAGAAATCCCTATCAAAACTGTCGGCAATGGTTTTTGCCAGTTCTGTTTTACCAGTACCTGGGGGTCCTTCAATTAAAATAGGCTTTTTAAGGGCAAATGCCAAAAACAATGTTGTATCAATTTGGTCATTAGAAATATAGTTATTCTCTTCTAATTTATTTTTGATCTCTTCAATTTCTTTCATTAAAATCACCTTAAAGTTCTATTAATTCCTAGTCTGTAGTTCCAATACCTAACTCTTCAGCATATTCAAATTAACAATTTTCATCAACATTTCTCCAAGTCTCCCTGAAAATATCCGTACTCTTTTCTTCACGAATCATATTAACTAAATCGTAACATGCTTATCAACTGCTACAGGGATAAAACTTGCAAGTAATCCTAGGTCATCAGCTAGAACTTTATCAGTATTTTTGTTACAATCATAATAAGGTTTAATATTAATTAAATATTTATGAATAATACTTTATTATCTTTTTTATAATTAAGAAAACAGATGAAAATTCGGACAATTCTCTCATAAAACTTTCAGAACTTATATTATTTAGTTTAATGGCATTTTTGGCGGAATGAATGTACACATACATTACATCTGACACATAACTCTTCATTAATCTTAGCAACCGAACCAACAGTAATAGCTTTTTAGAATATTCTTTTCCAATATTTCATCAATGGCCAATCAGTTAACATATTGTATCTTCAACATCCTATGTTGAACCATGAAATCAATGTCATTTTCAAGAGTTAAATCTTCATAAAATCCTTTTTTTTAAACAATTTTGATTATTTTTTCATAATATTCAATATTATTAACTGATGTCCTGTTAAAATATACATTGCTAGTTATTTTTTTTCATATTTCCTATTCTGGTCTTTCTTTTGTTTTTTTAATTTTATTAAAGTTATTAGAAGTTGTTTAAATAATTTTATATATTTTTTTATACATATCTATCAGTACTTTTAGAATATGTTTATTTATTGGGGGGATATTCAGTTTGGTTCATAGAATCATAGAAAATGATGAAGAAAATATTTTAGAAACTAAATTCTTACATTCCTTGATGAAAGGAGTTAGAAACATATTTCTATTATGGTTATTAAGAAAGGAGAAAATGCATGGATATGCTTTAATATCAAAAATTAATGAAATATACTCATATATGGGTGTAAAAGTAGTACATGGAAGTACAATTTATCCATTATTGCATTCATTAGAAAAAGATGGGCTGATAAAAAGTTCAGAAGGAATAAATGGAAATCATAAAGTAAAAATGTATGAAATAACCGAAAAAGGGGTTATGACATTAAACTCAATAAAACATTTTATCAAAAAACGACCAAAAAATGATACATTAATAATGTACTTAAATGAAATGATTTTCAACGATGAAGACTTCATATACACAGGAGGTGATTAAATGAAATACGCAATAGAAACACAGGACTTGGTAAAAATCTATGACAACAACTTCAAAGCTGTAGATAACTTAAACCTCTTCGTAGAAAACAAGACAATAGGTGGGATATTAGGTCCAAACGGTGCAGGAAAAACAACAACAATTAAAATTTTAACTTGTCTTATTCCAAAAACCAGTGGAGAAGCGAAAGTAGCAGGCTTTGATGTTACACAACAACCCGATGAAGTACGAAATAGGATAGGGATGGTACCGCAAATGGTAAGTTTATACAACGACCTTACAGTCAGAGAAAACGTTGAACTATGTGCAGATTTCTACAACGTAGATCAATCAATCAAAGACAAGAAAATTGATGATTTACTGGAACTGGTTGACATAAAATATGCACAGGACAAATATGTTAAACAGCTTTCAGGGGGAATGCAACAGAAAACATCAGTAGTGGCAAGTCTTGTACATAATCCTGACATACTCTTTCTTGATGAACCTACAGTAGGATTGGACCCTACAACTAAAAGAGTGCTCTGGGACTTAATGGTGGACTTGAACGATGAAGGAAGAACAATAATTCTCTGTTCACATGACATGTACGAAGTTGACAAAATCTGTGACAACATAAACATCATAGACGCAGGAAAAGTAGTTGCAAATGACACACCACAGGGACTGAAAGACCAACTATTGCACAACTTGGAAGAAAACAACCAACAAATCAGACAGGCAATATACAAACTGGAACAAGAGGGAACTGATGAAAACAGGGAAGAAATAAACGGACTTAAATCATCATTAACTGATGAGAGTGAAAAAGTCACAGTAATGGTATCAAACATTAACGAGGAAATGATAAATTCGCTAGAGAATCTGGAAGTAGTTAACGACGTAAAACACATCGGTAACGGCAGACTTAACATAAGTCTAAAAAGATCGGAAACATCAGTAAACCATGTAATAACTTCCATACTCTCAAACGGTGGGAACATAGCATCAATCAAAACAAACGATCCTACACTGGAAGATGTGTTCGTGGCTATAACTGCAAAAACAAGAAAGGAGATTAAAAATGGAAACTAAAAAAGTTTGGTGGATGATAAAAAAAGATCTCCTTACACTATGGAGACATAAAGTACAGTTCGCATCTCTCTTACTCTTTCCAATACTGATGATAGCATTATGTGGATGGGGAATGGGTGGAACAGTTGAAAACACCCCCGTAGTTATAGTTAAACAGACAAGTGGAGACATCACAGACCAAGCAATAAACGCAATAAAAGCGGATCAAACATTTGAAGTAAAAGACATACTATCTGATCCTGACGAAGCAAAAAAAATGGTGGACAACGGAGAAGTAAGATCTGCAATAATCCTGTCACAAGGATTTGAAGAAGACGGGTCACGAAATGCAATACTATATATCGATTCGTCAGATCAGATGACAACACAGATGGTTGTTCCAACAACACAAAGAATATTTTCATCTCTATCAGAACAGATAGAAATGACAAAAGTAGCATCAATAAATAATAACACGGATGCAGTCACAGCTACAACACAATCAATAAAACTACAAATCAACAAGATATATGGAGATATTGAATACATAGACTTCCTACTTCCAGGGGTACTGGCAATGACAATGTTCATGTCTTCAATGTTGGGATTAGGTAATTCAATAGCTGGAGAACGTGAAAGAGGAGAACTTGCAAGACTATTCATGACACCAACAAGCGTGTCCTCAGTATTGAGCGGAAAAATAATTTCACAAGTAGTAAAAGAAATGATAAGGGCAATTGTGTTAATTCTATCTGCACTATTAATATTCAATGCTGTAATAAATGGAAGTATAGCAGTACTGATACTGGTAATGTTGGTATCAGTATTATGCTTTGTAGGATTTGGAATGATGATATCAGCAACATCAAAAACGCAGGAAGATTACATTCAAATAGTAATGCCAATAGCAATGCCTATGATGTTCATATGTGGCGTATTCTTCCCAAAAGAAACAATGCCATGGTTACTACAGAAAGTATCTTACTTCCTACCATTAACATATGCAGATGATGCATTTAGGTCTGTAATGTTACAGGGGGGAGGACTTGAAGCCATATGGATGGATTTACTAATACTACTTGCATTTACAGCAATATTCTTCATAGTAGGAGTATTAAGATTTAACCGAGACATATAAGGAGGTCAAAATAAAATGAAAAACAACTATAAAAAATCAGCAATTTCTTTAATAATATTTTTACTACTGATAGGCAGTATATCTTCATTATCTGCAGCAGAATGGCCAATGTTTCAAGACAACCTAAGACACACAGGATATGTACCGCAAGATACATCATACTCAACTCAAACATGGACAGTCAAACTTGACGGATCAATAACATCAACTCCAGTATTGTGTGGTGACAAAATATTCATAGGAACAGAAAAAGGAACATTATATGCATTAGATGCACAGGATGGTTCAGAAATATGGAAATTTGACACTACTGATGCAATACATTCATCAGCAGCAGTATCAGAAAACACATTATATGTTGGTAGTGATGATGGGTACTTGTATTCAATAAATGCCGATAATGGTAAGGAAAACTGGAAATACAAGGCAGGTGACAGCATCCGATCATCACCTGCAATAGACTCAGATAATGTATACTTCGGTGCCGATGATGGTATACTACATGCAGTAAACAGAAATAACGGTTCATCAGAATGGGAATACAAGACAGACGATAATATCCGTTCATCACCAACAGTAGATAATGATACAGTTTATTTCGGCTCAAACGATGATAAACTGTATGCGTTAACAACAGATAACGGTTCATTAAAATGGGACTATGCAACAGGAGATAATGTACAATCATCAGTGGCAATATCTGATGAAAAAGTATACTTTGGATCAGAAGATAATCAGGTATATGCACTAGATGAAGCAACAGGAACTGAAGAATGGAGTTATAATGCTGGTTCATCAGTAACATCATCCCCCTCAATAGACCACAGACAATCAACATTGTATGTTGCAACAGAAAAAGGAAATGTCCTGGCATTAGATACACGTGACGGTCTTAAAAAATGGGAAATAAAAACAGGTTCTTCAATAAATGCAACACCATCCATATTCGGAAATAATATTGCAATAGGCACATCAGCCGGAAGCATGTTAATGTTAAACAAGTTCACTGGAGAAAACGTATGGACATACAATCCAGGCTATGTGGATAACATAGCAAGTAGCATATCAGCATCTCCGGTAACCAGTGGCGGATCATTGTTCATGGCATCAGAAGATGGAAATGTTTATTCATTAAATACTGATCAAAAAGTAGGTCCGACAAGCCAATATACATATTATATAGTTGCAATTGTTGTCCTATTAATAGCTCTGATAGTGGCTGTTAAAAAACTTATAACCAAGAGATGGCTTAACAAGAAATAATCCTTCTCTTAATAACTCTTTTTTAACGTTTAATAAAAATAGTTCTCATAAAATGGGGATTAAAAAAAATTAATGAATAAGTAAACAGTTTACTTATTTACTTAATCTAATTTCTATTGCTGATACGTTGGAGGAAGTTCCTTCGTTTCCAACAATTTCTTCAGTACTGATGTCAATGCTTTTAACTTCAACATCAGATATAAAACGGTTTCTAACGATTTCTGCAACATCTACTGCTCTACTAATAGCACGTCCTCTTGCTTTTAATATTACTTCTGTTACTCCGCTGTTCATTTGTGTGACTACAGCTAATACGTAGTTCATTACTGGTTTGTTTCCAATGTATACTATATTTTCTTCTGCCATTTTTTGTTCCTCCATAATTAAATTATACTACTATGTATGATTTAGGTTATATTTATATTTTTATTTATGTAACAATTTAATTCTAGTAATTAACAAAGAAAATCATAATAAAAAAAGAGGGGGTTAAAGTTAATTATTTATTTTAATCTCTTAACATCAGAAGTTTATTTGTTGAACTTAAAATTGCATCAATACTGGCTTTTACAATATCTTCGTCTGTTGCCCTACCAGTAGCTTTATTACCTTCTTCGTCAACAGTTATAACAAATACTTCTCCTAAAGCGTTAGTTCCACCAGTTATAGCTTCTATATGATATTCCTCTAATTCGAATGTTACAATCTCATTAACTAATGATTGAATTGCATTTAAAGCTGCATCAACTGGACCAACACCTGTTTCAGCCCGGTATTTAACTTCACCATCAAGGTCAAGTTTAACGGTAGCAGTAGGTAATGTGCTGTCTCCGGTCATAACACTAATGCCTAATAGTTTTATGCGTTCTTTAGTAGGTTTACCTTGGATAGCTTCTGCAATTGATCTGAAATCAATGTCAGTAATTGTTTTTCCGGAATCACCCATAGCTTTAACTTTGCTGAATAATTCATTAAACTGTTCGTCATCTAAGTTAATATTGTATTCATCTAATTTGGACTTAATAGCGTTAGCACCAGTTAATTTACCAAGAACAATTCTTCTTTTATGTCCGACTTCTTCCGGATAGAAAGCTTCATAAGTGTTACTGTTTTCTAGAACACCCTGAACATGAATTCCAGCTTCATGAGCAAAAGCGTTTTCACCAACAATTGCCTTGTTAGGAGGCATTTTTACACCGGAAATTCTTGAAACAGTCTCTGACGTGTTTACAAGTAATTCTGTGTTAATGTTCGTATTGATATTGTAAGCTTTCTTTAAAGTCATTACAATTTCTTCAAGAGAAGCATTTCCTGCTCTTTCACCAAGACCATTGATTGTACATTGTGCTTGTTTTGCACCAGCTTCAATAGCCGCTAAAGAGTTAGCTACAGCTAAACCAAAGTCATTATGACAATGCACACTGATAGGTACATGAATAACTTCCTTAATGTTTGAAATTAATTCATTCATCTTTGAAGGAATAGTTACACCTACAGTATCTGGTACATTGATTTTATCAACCTTAGCTTCTTGAACTGCTCCAAATACTTCTAATAAGTAATCAAGTTCAGTTCTTGTAGCATCTTCACATGAAAACTCTGCTACAAGACCATGGTCTTTAATGTAATCAACCGCACTAACTGCTTTTTCTAGGATAGCTTCCTTACTCATCTTGAGTTTATATTCTCTGTGAAGGGGTGAAGTTCCAATGAATGTGTGGATATATTCTGCATCAGAATCAATAGCTTTATCAATATCTACAGTTAAAGCTCTTGCTAATCCACTAATTTGAGCATCAAATCCTAATTTTGCTGCTTCCTTAAATGTCTGTTGTTCTCCTGGAGATGCTGCTGGAAAACCCAATTCGATAACATCCACTCC
>CAZUHM010000088.1:0-9539 GCA_964620575.1 uncultured Methanobacteriaceae archaeon
AAATAATCTTCAAAATCAGGATATAATACGCCTAAATAATAAAAAATATGAAATAAGCGAAAAAATATTAAAAAAATGGCTAGAAATTGAATATGAAGAAAAAGGAATATATCCATATAGACAGATATAACTTTTCATAAATTAAAAGATAAAAGAATATATTAACCATAATAAGAATACCTAACCAATAATCCCAACCAAAAAATGATTTTTTAATTATTTCACTTTTTTACAAAACAATTATCTTTTTTATTAAAAATATGGGTTAACCCGATCGATTTAACAAATTACAATTTTGATTTTAAAGAATTTCTCGTTATGAAAGTATTTATTTAAATTCTTCCATAGTATTATAATAAGAATGTATCACTCCAATTTAAGAAAAAATATAGGAGGATTATCGTTTTGAATTATTTTAAATTAATAATGAAGAATCCTTTCAGAAATAAGACACGCAGTTTCCTTGCAATAGTCGGTATAGCAATAGGTATTGCCACCATAGTTGCATTAGGTTTAATAACTGCTTCATTAGAGGATTCTACAGAAACTACTTTAAAGGATGGTGCTGCTGAAATTACTGTTACCAAAATTGGTAGTTCAATGAGCGGTTCATCAGGCAATCTTAATGAAAGTTATATAGAGGAATTATCAAAGATTGAAGGTGTGGAAAAAACTGCGGGAATGCTAGAAAGTACAATAATGGATTCATCCAGTGAAAGATCGAATCAATTTGGTTTTACATTATATGGTGCAAAACCCGATGATTTGAACATTGTTGGCATAAATAACATTAATGGTAGCGTTTATAAAGAAAATGAGAATGAATTAATTGTTGGAAAAACTCATGCTGATGAAGAAAATTATACTATTGGCGATACTATTGATGTTTATGGTAATGAATTTAAAATTACCGGAATTTATGAGACCGGATCAATATTTTATGACTCCTCAATGTATACTGGTATTGAAAGACTACAAAACTTGACTGATAATGAGGGTGAAATATCAAGTATTTCTGTGAAAATTAAGAAAGATGCAGATTTAAATACAGTTAACGAAAAGATTAAAACAGAATATAACAACACACTCAACACCATTACAACTGAAGAAATGGCTCAAACAATTAATGATACTCTCAGTATGATTAATTCAGCGACAACAGCTATTGAAGCTTTAGCTATAATTATTGGTGGTCTTGGTGTGATAAATACTATGATGATGACAGTATTTGAAAGAACTAGAGAGATTGGAGTTTTAAAATCTGTTGGATGGAGTAAAAAACGAATATTGACTATGATTATGGGCGAATCAATTGTTTTAACAATACTTTCTGGAATAATTGGTTCCGTTCTAGGAGTATTGGCAGTTGTAATTTTATTTAAGCTTGGCGGAGATGATATGACCCTAGTATTTAGTATCAACATATTTATCAAAGCATTTGCAGTAGCATTAACTGTTGGAATACTTGGTGGATTATATCCGGCAATTAAAGCTTCAAAATTGTCTCCAACAGAAGCACTAAGATATGAATAGGGAGGAAATTATTCTATGTCAAACATTGTAACTATTCGTGATTTGAAGAAGTATTATGATAATGGAGAAACTAAAGCTTTGAATGGAATAAACCTTGATATTCAAAGAGGAGAATTTGTTTCAATAATTGGACCATCCGGAAGTGGAAAATCTACCCTGTTAAATATGATAGGTGCATTAGATTCTCCTGATAGTGGAAGCATAATAGTTGATGGTATAGATTTAAATGATTCTAAAGAAAATTTATCAAAATTTCGCTCTTCAAAAATTGGTTTTATTTTTCAGTTACATAATTTAATTCCAAATCTAAGCGTTCTTGAAAATGTACAGATACCATTGATAGGAAAGAATCTTCGAGTAAACAAGTCAAAAGAAAGAAAATCCATTGAACTGTTAAAGAGCGTTAATTTAGAGGACAAAATTCATCAAAATCCTACTAAAATGTCTGGTGGACAAAGACAACGAGTGGCTATAGCAAGAGCATTGGTTAATGACCCTTCAATTATTATTGCAGATGAACCAACTGGTGCACTGGACACTAAAACCAGTCAAATTATTATGGATTTACTTAAAAAGTTACATATTGAACGTAATGTTACATTAATTGTCGTAACACATGATTCGACAGTAGCAAATCAAGCTGATAGAATTATTACTGTACGTGACGGACAGATTATTGATACGATTGAGGACATTCCGGACAATACATTCTCCGATGATAATGCTGTGGATTTTGCCGATTATATAAATAACAACAGTTTGTATGGAACAGACATTCCAAAAACAATACTTGTAAAAATGAACAATAAAAAGATGAGATTGAATATTAAGGCATTGACCAGTAATCAGATTAAAACTGCAAGAATAAATGAGGAAGAAGGAAACGGAACTTTCCAAGAAAATATAGTTCATATGGGTGCATACAGCTTAAAAGGTAATCAAATTCCTATGGAACTGTTACAAACCAAGATACCTGCAGGAGTTACTGATAAAATATCAGATAAAATTATAAAGTACAGTTTATATGGTGAATAAGTAAAAAAAAGTTGAAGGAAGAAAAAACTAGTTAATAAATGATTTAACCCCGTTGAATTATTTTTTTCCTTTTGAAATTAATCCTCTTCCTTTTTGAATGCCTTTACCTGCTACTGCCCCACCCATTAATAAACCGGCACCTGTTAATAATGGTTGTGATTTTGCAGTACCTAATAATGTTTTGAAAATTTTTGATACTGCACCATACTCATTTTCTATATCTGATACGTAATTAAATGCATTTGAAATATTGTTATTTTTCCCGGATTTTCCATACATTTCACCTCGTCCAGATTGAGCATATCTTCTTCCTCGTCTAGATTTTCCGGACGTTTTTACTTTTCCTGATTTTCCTCTTACTTTTCCACTTTTTTTGTGATTGTACATTTTAGTTTCTATTTTTTCTTCTTCATTTTCAACTTTTTTTGATTCTAATAATTTATCGTATTTTTCTCTTTTTTCATCATCTGTTAATATTTCATATGCATTGTGATATATTTTATGTTTTTTTGGGTATTTTTCTTCACCATATTTTTCTAAGTAATGTTTACAGATTACTTCTATTGTTTCTTTATCTGCGTTTTTTTCTACTTGTAATATTTTATAATAGTTTAAAATTTTTTTTGCCATATTAATCCCTTTTTGATATATTAATTATATTATTTGATGATTTTTCTTATAAAACTGAATTTTTGTTTTTAGGAACTATCGTTATTATACTTATACCCCTATGGGTATATTAGAATATGTTGTGATTATTATTTAAATATTTATACAAATAAAACAAAAATAATCAAAAAAATCAAATCCAGATACAAATTTAATTTAATTCAAATAAAATTTTAAACATAATCCCAATTAAGAAAAATAAGTTAAAAATAAATTATATAAGAAACAAACGAAATAATATCAATATTTAAGGTGAATCTATGGATGATAAAGCTGTCTCAGTAAGCCATATTAATAAGTACATCAACAATAAGATGAAACTTGATGACACTTTAACCGATATTTACGTTAGGGGTGAAATATCAAATTATAAAGATTGGTATAGTGGACACAGTTATTTTACATTAAAAGATGAGAAATCACAGTTAAGTGCTGTTATGTGGAGTAGTTATAAACAATACTTAAAATTTCAGCCTAAAAACGGTATGAAAGTAATCGTACATGGTAAAATTGAAGTTTATGAAAAAAATGGTCATTATCAGTTATATGCAGCATCCATTAAGGAGGATGGTCTGGGTGACTTATATATTGCCTATGAACAATTGAAGAAAAAACTAAAAGAAGAAGGATTATTTGATGAATCACACAAAAAGGAAATTCCAAAATATCCTAAAAAAATCGGTGTTGTTACAGCTGCAACGGGAGCGGCCGTAAAAGATATTATTACTACGATTAAAAGAAGATATCCTTTATGTGAAATTCTTGTTTTTCCAACATTAGTACAAGGAGATCTAGCCAAACATAATATCATAACTCAGATTAAACATGCACAGGAATATGATCTGGATACATTAATCGTTGGTCGTGGTGGTGGAAGTATAGAAGATTTATGGTCTTTTAATGAAGAAATAGTAGCACGTGAAATTTATGATTGTGAAATTCCAGTAATTAGTGCGGTTGGTCATGAAATTGATTATACAATCTGTGATTTCGTTGCAGATTTAAGAGCTGCAACTCCAACTGCTGCTGCAGAAAGAGCTGTCCCAGACATTAATGAATTAAAATTTAAAGTCAAACAGTATGATAAAAGTATTAACAAGATCATGAGTTATAAAATTACTCAATACAGAAGTAGATTAGATCAAATTTCTAGCAAAACATTATTTAAGAATCCTGAATCAATTTACGACATTAAAAAGATGCACTTGGATAATCTTATAAATAAGTTTGATCTAGCTTCCAAGAGCATTATTTCAGATAATAAAAATAAACTGTTTAAATTAGAAAATTCATTAGTATTAAAAAATCCAGAACAACTAACAAAAAGCAAGAAAGAAAAATTTTTAATTAATTTAGGTAAATTAGAAGCATTAAATCCACTTTCTACTTTAAAAAGAGGTTATTCTATAAGCAGGAGTGATGATAAAATCATTTCATCTGTGAAAGATGTTAAAAGTGGAGATAAAGTAGATATTGAATTAAATGATGGTATTATAAATACAAAGGTGATTTAGATGAGTAATTTAAGTTTTGAAGAAAGTTTAGAAGAGTTAGAAACAATTGTTCACAACCTAGAAAATGGTGATATTCCATTAGATGAAGCAATTGATGAATTTAAGAATGCTATGGAATTAGTTAAAGTATGTAATGAGAAGTTGAATTCTGCTGAGGAATCTATTGCCAAAATTGTTAAAGAAAATGGTGATTTAATAGATTTTAATGTGAATGAATAAAATAGTTTTTATTTCAATACACATAGATTGAAATGAATTTTTTAAATTCAAATTCTGGTAAATAAAGTACTATAGGTTTTAAAAAAAATAAATAAATAAAATAACATAATTTTCCATATAAGAATAAACATTTTATTCTTTAAGATTTTTCGGATGCGTGAAATAATTGGCACAAAGTATAGAAGTAAATCCTGAATGGATAATATGGTCAAGAAAGTCTTTAAATTATACAAGAGAATCAGCAAGTAAAAAATTAAAAATTAAAGAATCTACTCTTGCGGAATGGGAAACAACTGGTGTTTTAACATATAAAAATATTAATAGACTAGCTAATCTCTATGATGTCAGTCCGTTACTATTCTTAAATAACAACACACCCCCAAAGATTGAACAGTACATTAAAGATTATAGGACAATGAACGATAAGAGAATACTATCCAGTCCTGAAATTTTAAAAGAGATTAAACATGCTAAACGTAAAAGATTACTTCTACTAGACATAGCAAAAAATCTTAAAAAAGACTTATCATTCAAGTATTATCAAGAAAAAGCTCCAAATAAAAAAACAATCATATCAATCATCAAAGAATCCTTAGATATTAATGCGGTAAAATTAAACAACTACACAATAGATCAATGGATTAGAGAATTCGAATCATTGAACATTTTAATATTTAAATTTTATAACATTAAACCAAATGATATTAAAGGATACGCTTTTAATAATAGCCAATTACCTATTATAGGTATAAACAATAGAAATTCGGATAAAGAAAAAATTTTTTCATTATTCAATGAATATGCTCATTTACTGGTAGGTAAAGATGGAATAAGTGGAGATTATAATAGAGAAAAAGAAGAAGAATTATGTAACTCTATTGCTTCAGAAATCTTATTACCTGAGAAAGAAATTAGAAACATTAAAATCAGTAATGTTAATTCTATCATTAGAATTGTTTCTGCCAGATATAATGCAAACATGGAAAATATTTTATACAGATTAAAGAATCTTGATATTTTAAGTGAAGAAGAGCTGGAAGAACAATTAGTCAAAAGGGTTTATAAAAGTGATGATAAAAAAGAGGAAATCATTCCTGAAAGTGAAATTGCTGAGGATGAACGAGAAACCAAGCCAAAACCCAGAAAGAAAAATCCTCATCAAAGATTTAAAACTATGGCTTCTAAAAATCTTAACCAAAATGGCCATTTATATGTAGAATTATTATTAGAAGCTTATGATGAAGAGTTAATTAATGATTTAGACTTATCAAACGAACTAGGAGTTCCTCATTCAGTAATTCCATATGTTATTGATAAATTAAATGGGGGAAGAAGATGAACAATCCAAAATACCTCATTGACACTAATGTATTTCTCAGATTTCAGAGCGGTCAACAATATGACAAAGACTGTTTTCCAATACATTATGCTAACTTTCTAAAGCTATTAGATGAGGGAATAGCAATATCAATTGATAAAGTAAAAGACGAGCTGGATGATGATTTCTTCTGCAAAGAGTATGAGAAGATATTTGAACCAAGCATTACCGGTGACATATCAGAAACTTATAACCAGCTTAGATCTAAGTATCCTGATTATTTTAACACTTTTGCATTAGAAAATCCTGACAATGCAGATCCATACATAATTACATATGCTTATCATAATGATTTATGTATTGTCACATTAGATGAATATCAGTCAACAGCTTCTAGAAACTTAAGTATGAGAAAATATAATATTCCAACAATCAGTGAAGCTTTAGGTGCGACTTGTATTGATAACAAGGACAAGAAAGAAAATATTAAACAGTACGACACAGGATTTGGATGTATATGTCTTACAGAATTAATCAGATTAGAAAGATTGATGAAAAAGTAACAACACACCCCCATTAACCATACTTCTTTAATCTCCCCTTTTATAAACTCTTTTTGATGATAATCTTAAATGATATTAAAATCATATATTTAACCATGAAATTTGGAAATACATGGTGGGGAGAAAATTGGTTAAATGCACTTAGAGGAGTAGATTTTACCAATAGAATACCACGTGGAAAAAGTTATGCTAATACCGGAAAAGTATATGACATCGAAATAGACGGAAACACCATATATTCAAAGGTTAAAGGAAAATATTATGACCATTATGATACCAGCATCTCCTTTAATACATTTAACAACAAAGAAAAGGAAATTATTCTGGAAACTATAAGAAATTCACCAACTATTCTCTCTGCATTACTTAATCACCAACTGCCATCAGAATTATATGAAGAATTATCAAACAATGGAATAGAAGTATTTCCAACATCCGTAGATGATATAACACCAGACTGCAATTGTCCAGACTATGCATATATATGTAAACATATTGCAGGACTAGTTCATATGATTGCAAATGAAGTAGATAAAGATCCATTCCAGGTTTTTAAACTACAAGGCTGTGACTTATTAAGCTTATTAGATTACCAAAAAACAACAGATGATATAAAAAGTATTGACGATTTGTTTAATAATGAAGATGAACCTATAACTTCAGAGTCTGAGGTTGATTTTTCAAAGATTCCTGATTTATCAGATTCAATTTTTGTTCTACTCCAAGATAAACCTGTTTTCTATCAGAAAGACTTTAAACAGATTTTAAATAATGTCGTCAAATCGATGGGTAAATTTGCAAAAAAAGAAAATGAAAACTACACCAGAGAAGATCTCCCCTATTACAATTATTATACCCTATTAAAATCTTATAAGCATGACATATTTACGGGATTTGAAGATGAATATTCAAACTGGCTTGAAAAAACATTCCTGGAAAAATGGGGAAAACCTAACCAGTGGGAAACATTTAACATCCAAATTGATGAAAACTATGGCATATCAAATATTGCTTGTGGAATAGAATCACCATTTGATAAAAAATTTGGAATAGACACATTTTATGGGTTTTTAATGGAAATATCTGAAAGTCCAATTGAAAGATATAATAAGAACATACAATTTATCAGGAATCTTCACCAGTTTAGTATAGAATTAATAAAAAAACATGCATTGATTCCAGAACTATTCAAATGTCAGGACAAATTCCAGATAAGATGGGTTCCAGCATTTTTTGATAAGGATATTTCACAAATTATTGATAATTTGATAAATTCATGTCCGGAAAATTTAGTTAAATATGAAGATAAGGTATTGTCTAAGAAAGATCAGATAATTACTGCAGTAAGCTTAATAGTTAAAGGTTTTATTGACAGTTATATGAAAAAGGGCAGTCCAAAGTATATTCAAAAACAATTCAATGAATCTGTCTTCAAACTATTCTTCTTCGAAAGTCAAAAATTTGATGGTGTTGGAGAAGAAGGATATGAAAGTCTCATAAATCAATGGCTATCCAAATTCATAATTAATTCAAGAGATTATAATTTATACCTTGTTATTGAAGACCATGATGGATTGTTTGAAGTAAACATTAACGTCAGTACTGATGAATATGAAATGGAGAACATTTATGATGTTATCGAAACAACAGAAGATGAAATGTTAAAATCTCAGCTTCTTAGTGACACCTACCTGATTAATGAAATTATTCCTGAAATAAAAGACAGGATTGCTTTAACTGATATGGAATTTGGTTTGGAAGATTTTTCATCTTTCTTTATAAACACATTACCCTTGTTTGAGATTATCGGAATTAATATTATATTACCAAAGAATCTGCAAAAAGTCTTTACACCAAAATTACAACTCGATATTAGTGGAAATCAGAATGAAACGGGTTATATTACTTTCGAAGATATTACTAAGTTTGATTGGAAGATAGCTGTTGGTAATAAGAATTATGATATTGAAGAGTTTAATAAATTGTCTGAGAAATCCAGAGGTTTAGTACGTTTAGCTAATGAATATGTTATTTTAGATGAAGAAGAAACTAAATCATTAATTAAACAGATAGGTAAATTACCTGAAAAACTAAACAAACATGAATTAATGAAAGCATTACTAAGCCAGGAAATAGAAAATGCTGAAGTTGTTATTGATGAACAATTAACTGAACTAGTCAATACCATTAAGAAAAACACCACTACTGAAATTCCTGAACTGGTTAATGCTGATTTACGTGAATATCAGAAAAAAGGATATTCCTGGCTTGTACAGAATATTAAAACAGGATTTGGTTCAATTCTTGCTGATGATATGCTGGAGATCGCCAGAAATACTGATATGCTCGATGCGATCGCGCAGGCGCAGAACTATCAGGAGCTGCTGAGGGTACTGTATAAGAAATGATCGAAATCAAAGAGTCACATGACCGGAAAGTGTAGTGATTATCCCCCTAAATCATGTTTTGTAATCCCCCTATAAAACACTACATTTTTCTACTTATCCGCGTCTCCCTGCTTTATAATGAGCAGGGGGACTTTTTTATGTTTTTGATTGGTAGTGTTCAGGGAATGGTAGATACGGGAGCGCAGCAGCTTCTCACATGGGTGACGCAGTTACTGCCCAAGGTCTTTCTGTTCCTGATTCTTCTCAATGCTGTGACAAGTCTGATCGGCCGGTCCCGGGT
>CAZUHM010000089.1:0-9530 GCA_964620575.1 uncultured Methanobacteriaceae archaeon
CATTGGAACTTATGACCCAAGAATCCCCTTCTTCTACAAGAAGGGGAGGTTCAATTCTATAATTATTTGGTATATAAGTTACTTTGTAATTCTGAAATTACAATAGAATTAATATAATCCGTATTAGATAAATAATGTCTATGTATAAGTATAATGTAGAAGATATTTGTCCCGTTTTTGAAACATTAGAATTTTTTAATAGAAAATGGGGTTTTATGTATTTTGATGGACATGTTTAGGGGTAAAACTCATTTCACAGATTTTCAAAAGTCTAATCCTAATTTAAGTAACAATACTCTTTCTCAAACACTAAAATATATGGAAAAAAGAATCTTATTCAAAAAGAGCATTATAATACTTTTGGAAAGAATACGAAGTATACATTAACTAGTAGGGGATTTAAAGTGAATAAAATACTTTATGAGATGACGGTTTTTTCATTGGAAGAGCTTGAATCAAGCAAGTTGGATGAGGATATAAAGAAGAAAATATTCGATGAGTATAAAAATAGCTTAAAAATTGATTAAAATTTCTCTTATCCTGTTTAATATTTATTCCTTTTTTGTTTTAATTTGTTGTTTTTATAGTTTTTCTAGTAAAGTAAAGATATGTTGTAAATTATGGTAAACCCTTCATAAATACTCAAATCCTTCAATAGATGCTGAAAAAAAACTTAAAACTTACAAAACACGGGTCTTCATCATGAATTTTCATTTTTTTAGATGAAACTGCTTATTAAAATACTCCAAATACTTCAAGAGTACTATATAAATAGGGAAAAAAATATAATAAGTCGTATTATTTCAAGTTAAAAAATTTAATTAATTAGAAAAGAGAAATTTAATATAAAGGTTGATTTGATGAAGAAAATTATAGTAGACATTTTAATGGGTATTGCAATCGTATTGGAATTTGTAAGTCTTCCCATCCTAGTTCATGAAGCTGTGGGAATAGGTTTGTTGTTGTTAATTGCATTGCATCTAAAATCACATGAAAATTATTTTAAAGCAATAACTAAAGGAAAATACACTCTTAAAAGAACTAAAGACCTTATCATAAACATTGGATTGCTTATTTCATTATTGGTAACAATCATTTCCGGTATTTTTACCGCACAGCAATCATTGAAAAATATTAGAATTGGAGGTCAGAAAGTATCCAGCATACATAAAACCTCTTCAGTTATAAGCCTGATATTTTTAGGATTGCATTTGCTGAATTCTTCCAAAAAATTATCAAAAGAAGTCAAGAAATTAAACTAATCATTAAATCTGGTAAAGAGAATTATAACAAACAATGACCATGGTTCTCAATGATTTTACTAAATTCTCCACCTACTTTTTTTTATTATTATTTTTACATGTTGATATTTTTCAGTGACAAATAAATCATCTTATCAGAAACAATAACAGGCATTGTAAGTAGCTAAAAACTGATTATCAATAAATGATGGAAACACGATGGAAGTAATAAATATTTCCATTAATAAATAGTTATTTAGGAAAATATTTTATCTCAGGGATTTGTAAAATGATTTTGGAAGTGAAAATATAAACAATAAAAAATTAATTAATGATGAAACAATAACCTTTATTTTGTTTCTGATAGCGGCAACAGTTACAATAACCTCTCAAAGTATTATTACAACAGGACTCAAATATCTGATGCTTGATTTTCAAGTGTCATCATCCACTGCCCAACTATCCTATTCATTATTTCTCATAATAATGGCAGTAATGATTCCACCATCAGCATATATTGCAAACCGCTTTAAACTAAAAAGCATATTAACAGTATCCCTGCTGTCATTTACTGTAGGATCTCTGATTGTATACCTGTCCCCAAATATTGAACTGGTACTCTTTGGAAGAATAATTCAGGCAACAGGTACTGGTATAATAATGCCAATGACGCAAATAGTCTTATTCAAATTCATACCTGAAGAAAAATGGACATTTGTAATGGGACTGTTTGGATTGATAATAGGAATTGTACCGGCAATAGGGCCAGTTATAGGTGGATATATAATAGATATAAGTTCATGGAGAGTTATATTTCTAATATTTGGAATATTGGGACTAATAATACTGTTATTATCAATAATACTGGCTAAAGCAGATTTGGACAGAAAACCACAGCCACTTGATATACAGTCGCTGATATTGTCCATAATAATATGTATGGGAATAATGATAGGATTCAACAACATATCCGACCATGGATATGACTTAATATATGTGATACTGCCAATACTGCTTGGAACAGTTTCTCTGCTGATATTTACAAGAAGACAGCCTAAAATAGATAATCCTCTAATAAATCTGTCAGTACTCAAAAGTAAATACTTCGTATCAGGAACAGTATTTGTAAGCTTACTCTACTTTACAATGTGTGCAATAAATGTGATAATGCCATTATTTGTACAGAACATAACAAACTATTCTGCAACAACATCAGGACTGGTCTTGATGCCTGGTGCGTTGGTACTGATAATGTTCAACTTTATAGGATCGATACTGAGTGACAAGATAGGAATCAGAAAGGTAATGATACTCTCATGCATACTGTCCATAATAGGATTTATGACAATGACAACATACACAACAGATACAAGTGTAGAATATATGATAATTACACAAATAATAAGAAGTCTGGGAGCAGGATTAGGTTTTACACCAGCAACAACATGGACAATGAGTGTAGTATCAGAAGATGTGGAGGATGCAACGGCAATAAACAGCACATTAAGACAAATATTTGGAGCAATAGGATCAGCAATATCAGTTGTAATCCTGACAATATTTGCAGGAGGAGCAATAGGTCACAACATTGAATCAGTAAATTCATTTGCCATAACATCAATAATAATGGCACTCATAATCGTAGTTATATTTATATTCACAATACTATACATCAGAGACAAGAAAGAAATAACCAAAGAACAAAGTCCAGCTTAATATAAGCAGAATTCCATCAGATCACACGGAAAACATGTGGAAGAAATTTATACTTCTTCTAATAACTATTTTTATCAACATCTTCTTCTTTTGCATTTTATCAGTATCTTTGAAGCTACAATCGTTGAAAGAATAATTTTGATTGAATATCCAAAAAATAAACTTCAACAGGCTCACATATCCTCTTTTTTAAGAATTTCCATTATGTTCATGTGAATGATGCCGTTTTGTGAGTAATTCATTTGGTCAGCCGTGATGACAAACTTCGGATAGTTGTCTCTTATTTTTTCAAGGGATATGAATTCGCGTTTTCTGGTTACCGGATCAATTATACTCTCAGATACTTGAACATAGAATGTTCTTCCCGGTTTTTTACAAACAAAATCCACTTCCAAATTAAATATTAAAATTTTTCTTTTTCAATTTATAAAAACGTAAAAAAATATATTTTATTCATTTGAAAATATAAATTATATTTTTTACTTCAATTGTTTTAACTCATATGAAATATTATATCTTGATGAAGTACTTCAAATTGTGAATTTTATATCTGGAAAGTAATTATTGTGCTACACTAACATTTTGTAGCACAATATAATCTTGTATATTATTTCTGAATTAGTATTTCCATAGTATTGTCTATTGTTTGATGCTTTTTTGAAAAAATCCACAGAATTTTACAATATAAATTATTCAGGGTTTTAAAACATAAGAAACATAATAAACATAAACTTTTTTTATGTTTTTAATGAAATTTATGTTTTATAATTCATATTTTCATTTGAATAGTTGATGGGCAATCCTGTTAATATATCGTATAATCATACTAAAAATTTATAATAAAACAAAAAGAAACATTTTAGTATAAATTTAGATTGTTGATTATTTATGAAGAAAATACTTCGATGGGTTATATTGGGAACAAAAGGTGGTTATAATCGTGCTAAGATTATAATGGCTCTTAAACAACGTCCATATAATACAAATCAACTGAAAAATACTTTAGAATTAAATTATAAGACTATTGCCCATCACCTCGAAGTTCTTGAAGAATTAGGAGTTATTGAGTCATCAGGTCCTAATTATGGTAAGGTATATTTCCTTTCAGATAAAATGGAAGAAGAATATGATGATTTTAAAAATATTTGGGAACAATTAGAAAAATAAGTGATAATTATGATAAAAATGATATTTTATAAGTATGCTACTATTATAGTGTCATTGATTCTTTTGATGATATTGCTGGCATTACTTAAGATTTATGTGCAAAATTACAGGAAAATAAAGGTAGGTTTCACGCAGGGTTTAATTATATTCACGGTAATAATGATAATAAAAACGGTTATAATGTTGGTAGGAACAATTTCCACATTTTATGTATCGTATTCGCCTTTGTTTATATATAGTGACTATATTCTGGTTATTACCTTAATAGACACTATTGCAATGAGTACGTTATATAGAATAACAGTAGCAGATTAAATAAGGTTATAACTTATTTTTCTTTATTATATCTTACCAATTATTTTAATGTAGAAGTATTTCCTTTATAAATTAATTCAGTATTAATAAAATTATTGTGAGGGTAAAACATGAATCTTACTGATATTTTTTTCGCAATTGGAATATTTATCCTATCGGCACTGCTGGTTTTTGTTGTTTATGATGATCTTACGGGTTCTCCCTATCAAATTTCCATAGAGGAGTTTATGGAAAATAATGTTACTAAAGAATATAATATAACACAGAAGGATCTCAAGCTGGTCCCCACAAGTGCCCGAGGGGATACTGTTGATATAGAGCTAACTAAAATGTCAAAAACTGTTAACACTCAAAGTTCTAACACAGCTACATTTACTCAGGAATTGAATACTAAAAATAATCCGGCACAAAGTGCCTATTCACCAAACAATAAGGCAGATACTAACAGTAAAAGTTATTCCGGCAATTCAAAGTCTTCAGGTTATTCCAATAAACCTAATAATAATAACAATAATAATCCAATGGGACAGAATATGCCCGCTAGATAGGATAATCCCTGTTAAATCAGGTTTTCCAAGCGTAAAAAAATTACTTTTTTGCCTACTTTTTTTTGAAAATTCATTTTAGTAAAACGCTCTTAAATTATTTATTTTTAATAAAGAAAATTTATAAAAATTCTAAAAATTATTTTAAGACATCTGCATGATTATCGAAGCCATTTTATTTTTTGACAATGTAAAGTTTTAGTCAAAAATTTTTAGAAATTATGATAGATTTATGCATAATTTACCCCTAAATTATGCATTAAATATGATAAATCTTTGAATATTTATTTATATACTCCAGTATAATCTATTATTAGGTGCAAGGGTTATGGTAAAGAAATAATCATAATCAAAAGCCCTTATGAAATAACAAATTTAAAAAAATTGATATTTCTAATAAATCTATAGTACGGAGGAATAACATGAATATCAAATCAAAATTCATAATAATTATGATAACATTTTTTGCTTTATTTTCATGTATGACTATTATAAGTGCAGCAGATGTGCATAATGCTAATTACACTGATACTCATAATCAAGTTATCAATGAACAAAGCACAATTAATGAACCTGTCATAAATACAGAAATAAAGACACTAAACCGAGAAAACAATAATATTCAGACAAATCAAAGAAACAATCAAAATAATGATAAATTCCAAGATCAACAATCTAAATTAAATTCAAAGGAAATGAAATCATTATCCGAAAATCAGAAACAACCAGACAATACAAAAACAAACATGGCACAACAAATGACAAAAATGCCAGAACAGGATCAAATAAATAGTCCAACAAATATGACTCCTACATTTAATGATAAAACACCGGAAATACAACCAGAAAACAAGGAAATACCAGAAAACCAAAACCAACCAATCAACGATAACAACTTAAATAACAACACAATACCACAACAACCACAAAACAATAAAAACACAATGCCTACTAAAATGTCAAACATAACTCCTAAATTTAACGAAGATATGTCTGACGTACAAGAAAAAAACACAGATAAACAGGAACCAAAACAAGAGGATATGAAACAACCACAAAGCAACGAAAACAACATCACATTCGATTTAAATAAGAATCAACAACCACAACAACCACAAGAAAATAAAAACAAAAATATCCCACAAACAATAACCAACATAAATCCAAACAATAACAACATAGAAAAACAAAACAAAAACAACATAGAAAAACAAAACAAAAACAACATAGAAAAACAAAACAAAAACAACAACGCAAAACTTCCAATGGACGATAATAAACAAGACAACATGGAAAAACCAGCAATTCCAACAAACAACAACAAACCTACAGATATCAACAAACCAGAAACACCTATGAACACTACTCAGCCTTCAGATATGGGTCAGCCTATGTCTCATATGAATGGTACTCAGCCTTCAGGCATGGATAAACCTATGTCTCCTATGAACAGTAGTCAGCCTGTTGATATGGAAAGACCGGAAGGTCCTATGAATGGTACTCAGCCTTCAGATATGGGTCAGCCTATGTCTCCTATGAACAGTAGTCAGCCGGGTAATATGGAAAGACCAGAAGGACCAATGAACGGTACACAACCAACAGACATGAACAACATGATGCCTTCCAATAACAACATGGATAATTCACAATCAAGTAGTGTAACCTATTCAACAGATGTTGATGGACAATTACTTGTAAGTGGAACAACAACAAGTAAAGATAACAGTGATTACAGTGTAAGTGACTCTGAAACTAACACAGTATTAGTACAAAATGGAGGAACATTAACATTATCCAATTCCAAAATAACAAAAACTGGTGATACAACAAATTCTGGAAATTCAGAATTCCTTGGAACAAACGCAGCTATATTAACAACATATGGTAGTACTGCATACATCATAAACTCTACAATCGTAACAGATGCAAGTGGAGCAAACGCAATATTTGCAACTAATACAGACAGTAGTCATAGTGGAGCAACCATATACGTTAATGATACAACAATAGACACTTATCAGGATAAATCACGTGGATTAGATGCAACTTATGGCGGAACAATCATCGCAAACAACGTTACAATCAATACACGTGGCGGTAGTTGTGCAGCAGTAGCAACCGATCGTGGAGAAGGTACAGTCACAGTATCAAATTCAGTATTAAATACTGGAGTAGATGATGGTACCGGACAAGGTTCACCATGTATATATTCAACAGGTGAAATAACCGTAATCAATTCTACCGGAACATCTTATGGTGCTCAAATTGCTTGTATTGAAGGTAAAAACAGTATAACTTTAATAAACTCTACACTATATTGTAGCGGAGAAGGTAACAGACAAGAAAATGGTAATTACGTAGATTTAGCTGGAGTATTCATATACCAGAGTATGAGCGGAGATGCTGATGTAGGAACAGCAGTATTTACCTCAACAAACAGTGATTTAACCATATTATCAACTTCTGATTATTATACAACAGCTCCAATGTTCTATGTAACCAATACAAAAGGAATAGTTACCATCACAAACACAACATTAAACTTTGGAAGTGGAGTTCTAATAAAAGTATCAAATCAAAATCAGTGGGGAACAACAGGTTCCAATGGTGGAGATCTTACTTTTAACGCAATTGATGAATCATTAAATGGTAACATAATTGTTGGAGATTACAGCTCATTAAGTTTAGACTTAAAAGACAGTACATATAATGGAGCTATTACAACAAGTAGTAGTGCAACAAGTTCAGTAACTATAGAAGCAGGTTCAACATGGACCTTAACCGGAGATAGTTATGTGACAAGCTTAACAAATTACGGAACAATAATTTGTGGAGATTACACATTATATGTAAACGGTGTTAAATACACCGGATAATTAAAAAAAATCCTTTCCTTATCCTTTTTTTTATAACAAATATTTATTTTCACTTTTTATACTAAATTTTAAATTTCATCATTTACTCTGATGATAGAGAGAATATTAACATTTTTAGATTCACATACCCATCAATTTAATCCAAGTATAATACCCTCATTTAAAACATTTTTTAAAAATGAATTATTTTTTTGTTTTGTTGAAACGATCTGTTGACATTAGGTGTGCAGAAATTAACTGGTTTGTTTCTAAAATAACATCAACAACCTCTTCATCAATGTCATCCTGTATTTTCTCTGTATCGGATGATACAATCAATATGTCAATATCTGAATCTTCATTATCATCACCACGGGCTACAGAACCAAATAATATAATTTGATTGATTTCATCTGATTTGATTCTAGTAGCAAAATCTCTTGCAATTTTAACTCTGTCAAACATAATTTCACACCATAAATTAATGTTCTATATATTGTACATTCATTATAGATACACATTTTGTTTTCTTCTATTTAAATATATTTTCCTTTTAATATAAGATATTTAAGTTCTATGAGAACATATGTCTTATCTTGGATAGTGTAGATTTGTCAATATTAGTGTTTTTACTGTGCTTTTAATCTTTTTATGATTTCTGGCTTGTTTCTTTTCCAGTATTTTTTTCTTCTATTTTTATTTTAGTGTTTGTCTTTTTTTCTCATTAACTTTTAATATTTGTTCTACTCTTTTTACATCCAGTTTGTCTTTTGTTTCGTTACCTTATTTTCAATGCTTTCTTTGTCGATCATGATTATTCACGCTCCTTTAATGAGTATGATTTTTGATGTCTATTTTATTACTTATGATTTTGATTCATCTTATTTAATTTTTTTTAGCTTTTAAATCAATTAGAATAATTATTAAACAATGATACTGTAATCATTTTTTAGGATAAATCTATTTATTTGATTATTTTCTAATTTAACGATTCAAGTAAGTACTTACACTCGAAAACCTTTATATACTAACCAGTATAGAGTTATAAGTAGGAAGCAGAAAGTATTTCCAAAAAACAGCAAATATTTCAGAGGTAATGAAAATGAACAGCAAATTTTTATTTTCCATAGGTTTAATACTCGTAGCATTAATTGGATTTGGTTGTGTATCAGCAGCAGATGCACATAACACTACAATGAGTGATAATCCATCCGTAACAGTTGAACAACAACAGAATGTAAATATGATTCAAAATCAAAACGAAGTCATCAACACAGAAAAAGCAGCAAAAGAAGATAACAAAACAGGTAGAATTGTAGTAATATGTAGTCCAAACAATAAAATCGAACAGGACAACGTCACCACTCAAACAAATGATACAATCAATAAAACCAGCACAAACAGTACCAAACCAACTTTAGACATCAAAGGTCCAAAAATTAACAACACTCTCAATATAAAAGGACCAAAAGGACCAGTTCACATAGAACCTAGCCAAAAAACCAAAGACATCTTCAGAATAGCAAAACACTTCTCAGAAAACTCATGGATAAACTTACGCCACAGCGTAATAGATGCATACGAATTAACAGCAGGAAGTCACTATACCTTGTGGGAAATAGCAGAAATAGCTGCACGAGCACATAACATAGCATTACACAAACATCCAGATTACTGTTGGGGCTATGGTG
>CAZUHM010000090.1:0-9411 GCA_964620575.1 uncultured Methanobacteriaceae archaeon
ATCCATAAGGAGGGAATTCTGCATCAAAACCTACAATTAATGTGGTATCATCGTTAGCAGAATCTTCAGCACTTACTCCAGCAACTAATGCTATTGCAAGAACTAGTACTCCTACTAAAATTCCTATTTTTTTCATTTTATAAACACCATAAAAAAATTACATATATAAATTATGATTAATAGAGTAGAAAATCTATTCTATATAATTATACTTTATTGCTCTAAATATTTATTAATTTCATTTAAAAAGCAATTGAAAATAATAATAAATCAAAAAATTATATTAAAAAAGATGATGAATAATAATTAGTTAAAAGAAAGCTTGAATATATAAAAGAAAATAATAAATTATTTGAAACATAGAATAATAATCATAGGTAAAGTGAGGAAATGAAATGTCAATCAAATTAGTATCCTGGAATGTAAATGGAATAAGAGCAGTAAGTAAAAAAGAAGAATTTTGGAATTGGTTTGAAAACACAGAAGCTGATATAATAAATTTTCAAGAAGTAAGAGCAGATAAAGAAAAAATTCCCAAAAAATTATTAAATGTTGAAGGCTTCATAAATCACTTCAATGAAGCTGAAAAGAAAGGATATAGTGGAGTTGGAACTTATACAAAAATAGAACCAGATAATGTAACATTAGGCTTAGGAATAGAAGAATTAGATAAAGAAGGAAGAGTGCTCAGAATAGAATATCCTGACTTTACATTATTTAACATCTATTTCCCAAATAGTGGTATGGAAGCAAAAAGATTAGATTATAAAATTGCATTTTGTGACGCATTACTTGACATTGTAGTTGATTTAAAAAATAGTGGAAAAAATGTGGTTATTACAGGGGATTATAACATAGCTCATCATCCGATAGATGTTTATAATCCTGCAAACTGTGAAGGAAAATCAGGTTATTTACCCGAAGAAAGAGATTGGTTAGACAGATTGGAAGAAGCAGGATTCATTGATACTTTCAGATTATTTGATGAAGGAGAAAATAACTTTACCTGGTGGAGTTATAGAACTAAAGCAAGAGAAAGAAATGCCGGTTGGAGATTAGACTACTTCTATGTAAATGAAGAAATAAAGGACAAAGTAAAATCTGCATCAATATTAGACCAAGTATTTGGATCAGACCATTGCCCCGTTACTCTAGAATTAGAATTTTAACCACATTAATTCCATAAAATCAAACTTAGGAATAAAGTATTAAAATTCAATCAAATAAAAGAATACCAAAAAAAAAGTTTTAAGAAAATGTTAAATACTATTCAGAAGTATTTACAGCTTCCAATCTATTTCTTCAACATTATTTTCTTTTAAGAATTCATTAGCTTTTTTAAAATGGTCACATCCAAAAAATCCACGTCTTGCAGAGAAAGGACTGGGATGTGAAGTAATTAATACCATATGATTTGGATTGTTTAATAATTCCTTTTTCTTTTCTGCCTGTTTTCCCCATAACATGAAAACTATTGGCTGATCCTGTTTGTTAACATGTTTAATAACGTTATCAGTAAATTTTTGCCATCCACATTTGCTATGAGAATTTGCATTAGCTTCTTCAACAGTTAACACAGTATTTAACAGAAAGACGCCCTGTCTTGCCCATTTTTCCAGACATCCATTTTCCGGTATTTCATAACCATATTCTTGATTTAATTCTTTAAAGATATTCGATAAAGATCTTGGTAAAGCATTTCCTTCAGGTGTTGAGAATGCTAAACCATGAGCTTGATTAGGTTCATGGTATGGATCCTGACCCAACAACACCACTTTAATCTCAGATAAGGGAGTATATTTGAATGCATTGAATATATCCTCTCTTGGAGGATAGATTGTTTTTTCCGAATATTCCTTCTCAATAAACACATCCATTTTTTGATAATAAAGATTTTCATACTCTTTTTGTAGAAAATTATCCCAATCATTATTTACTTTCTCAAACAACATATAATCACTATTTTTCTGTAACTACTTTTCCAGACATATGTTCTATATTCAGTTCAAGTACCTGTGTTCTGTCAATAGCTTTTTCAATCTCTTTTTCTGTGTATTCCTCTGATGGGAAATACTTATTTCCAAGTATTCTTAATCTTTTGATTTTCTCATCCTTTTCTTCGATGATTTTTATTCTACCAAATACTATGACACTCTTGAATATGTACCACCATTCATTTTCAACTTTTTCTCCATTGTTTATAACAGTAAATGTCACTTTATCTGATTTATTTATCGCATCCGTCAATTGTCCTTCCAATGCAGAATGGAAATATATTCTCCCGTTATCATATACATAATTCATTGGAACCGCATAAGGATAATCATTATCTGCCAGTACTGCAATAAATCCTCTTGGTTGAACTGTTAGTATATGAACACATTCTTCTTCTGTTAATTCTTGTTTTTTTCTTCTCATTTGTCTAAACATAATAATATGTCTGTTTTATAAAAAATTAAATTTTACTTATATTTCCAGCAGTTCTTCAACTTTATCTATGACTTTTATTGGGTATTCATCAGTGTATGCTTCATCATCCCCCTGTCCCCATGTTACTATAACTGCATCTATGTTAACATTCTTTGCCGTGAGGATATCTGTTTTTTTATCACCTATGTATACTATTTCATCGTCAGAATACCTTTCTTCTTCCAATATCCTATTCATAACTTCCGGATTTGGCTTATATCCCCCGTCTGGTGTGTATCCTATCACATACTTGAAATGTATATTATCAAATAATTTATTTGTATACTCGGTTAATTGTTCTTGTTTTCTGTTTGAACATATTGCAAGTTCTTTTTCTTCCCGAATTAACTGTTGTAGAACTTCAGTTATACCATCATAAGGTAATGTGTATTTTTTATCAGAATTTTCATAGATTTTTGTGTATGTTTCTAATATATCCATATTGTCGGTCATACTATTAATAAAATCAGTATAATCTATTGTATCTAATGATTCATATTCATATTCGGGTAGTCCATGTTGCTTTAAAGCTTTATTATAGGATATTACTGAGTCATAGAATGTGTTGACAAGTGTTCCGTCAAAGTCAAAAATGTATAGTTTCTTCATGTTATAATATATCTTAGAGTGAGATTTAATAATTATCTATTGACTTTTACAAAAAGTTTAAGTAAAAAGAGGAATTTTTCGAATTTTAATCTTCTATAGTTTTTATTATTTTTGCTGGTACTCCTCCAACTACCATTTTATCAGGTACATCCTTAGTTACAACGGCCCCAGCAGCCACTATGGCTCCTTCACCAATAGTTACTCCTGCCAGTATTGTTGCATTTGCACCTATCCATACTTTGTCTTTTACATGTATTGGCTTTGGATGTAATGCCGCACGTATTTCCGGATTTTCATCATGATTTAATGTGGCAAATACTACATTATGTCCTATTAGAACATCATTTCCTATGTATATTCCACCTTGATCCTGCATTTTACATCCCATGTTAATGAATACGTTTTCACCTATATGTATGTTTTTTCCACAGTCTGTCTGGAATGGAGGAATTAATCCTAATGTTTTGTTTACTGGTTGACCTGTTAGTTGACTGAATAATTCTTGAAGTTCTTCTGGTGTATGATACTCATTATTCATTTTCATTGTAATTTTTAAGGCTTCCTGTGTTAAATATCCACAGTACATTAATTCTTCAGAGTTTGCTTCAACTGTTTTTCCTTTGTTCATATCATCTAAAAATTTTTCTAAATCCATAATAATCCTCCAATATCATTCCTATAATTAGAATTATGTATACATCATTTAAAAAGATATCTTTAAGAATATTCAATTACAAAATTATTAAATGAAATAATTAAGTATGTTGATGCAAGTTGATTTTACACATATAATATAGGAACTATGAGTGTTGTTTTATTACTTGTGGAAGATGCTGCAAAAAATCAGTATGTTTAGACAGATTTTTATGTGCTATGACCCCAATTTATGTATTTATTCTCTATTTTTTTGAATATTATATGGGAAGTGTTTTGAATAAATAAAAGAAGAATAAAAATAGTATATAGTGATATTATGGATTGTGAAGAAGTTAGAGTTGATATGAGAGAAATGAGCCCCGAAGATATGGAAAATATGATTAAAATGGAACAGTTAATGTTTAAACTCAACCATACAATGCCCATGACTGATGAATATACTGAAGTACTTCATGAGTTATTTGGTGATAATATAGGTGAAAACAGTACTGTTTCTGCACCAATTTCTGGAGCAGCTCTGGATCACTTAAAAATAGGAAAAAATGTTTTCATTAATAAAAACTGTCTTGCAATGGCTCGTGGTGGAATAACAATAGAAGATAATGTTATGGTAGCAGAAAATGTTCAATTAATCTCAAATAACCATGATGTTTATGACAGACAAGTTCTAACGTGCAAACCTGTATTAATTAAAGAAGGTGCATGGATTGGTGCCGGTGCAACCATACTGCCAGGTGTTTGTATTGGTAAGTATGCTGTTGTAGGAGCATGTTCTGTTGTAACAAAAGATGTTCCTGATTATGCGGTTGTAGTAGGTAATCCTGCACATGTTGTTAAAGAATTAGATGAAAGTAAATTTTAATTCTTCTAACTAACTTTATCTTTTTTAAGTGAAATATTTCTCTAATGTATTCTTAGGATTTACTTTCTTAGGTTCATGTTGCAATTCGTCATACCCAAACAATACCCTTAACTGATTTTGCATATTATATCTATTTGCTGACTTTAACTCAGACAATCATTCAAATACAGATGTAAATATTCCTTATTTTTCTTAGCAAGAAGTATTTGATTAAATCGAATAATACCCCCACAGTTTTCTACCGATTATATCGACCTTTAATTTCGAGAAGTTCTGGAATAAATAATGTTTTATTTATTTTTTCCATGATATTTATTCGGATTAACCATCCATCACCAAAATCATATTCATACCCAATTTCCGGAAATTCATCAAAATATTTTTCAATTAAAATCTTTTGAGGATTGTTTTCCTCATCATAACCTCGAATATATTGATTATTCATGAAAAAATGCATAAATGTGATAATCTCTAAATACAAAGATTATTTGAATGATTTCATGTAGACTATGAAATGAGATTGAAGAAGGTATGTTAACTGTCCGAATCGTTGTGGGATTTGCTCCAATAATGTGAACTTTGTTTTGTAATAACTCATAATAATCTACAACCTTTTTAATTAAAAAAACTGTCTAATGTTGTTATTCTTGATTTATCATTCTTCCTAAACTTTATTGATTTGCATTCTTTTTTCTTATAATATCTGCGCATTATCTTATTATTTAGTCCGTTAAAACTATAATGTTTGAATATGTCCTGTAATATATCAACTGTTACAGAATAAGAAACTACCAAATCATTTTCATCAAAAGATCGGTATACATTATTAAATATTTCACTGAAATAATCATTAGAAACTGTTTTTTTAAATGAATTCAATATTTCCCAAGTTTGTTTATCTATTGGCTTATAAAATGTTCTGTAATGCGAATCAACATACAACATGTTGAGATTTGCTAGGAATACTTCTATTTCATATTCTATTACCTCATCATACTGATTTGAATTATAATGTATTTCAGATTTAACCCTTAATGAATCTACGAGTTGATCATGATTTCTATTTTGATGAGCATATTCTATATGTTTATCTAAGAATTTATCTACTATTCCATCAGCTTTACCCTTACGAATACATTCATTAAAAAATTCTTTAAATTCTTCAAAAACATAGTCTTTTAAATATAAATTATGAATTAAGTAAACATCATGTTCATCAATGTATTCCATTGCTTTAGAAGTTACATGAGGAATGGATGATTGAATTTTATCCATTGGAATTTCCTGTTCTATCCTATCAATCAACTCATCCTTATTTCCCGATATCTTACAATTATTTGCTCTGAGTATCTCTTTTAATTCAACAATCTTAAGATTATTGGATTCTTCTTTCCATTTTTGAGTATTCATAGTAAAAGAAATATATTCGTTTTCTAATATGAACTTCTCCAAATCAACTTCAGGAATGTTTAGTTTATTGGCAAAGTATTCAAAGATATCATCATCATAAATACCATCATGGATATTGTTTATTATAGTGACTGTTGCTATAACATTCGAATATTCTTTGCTGAAGGAACCCTTCCTGACATTTACTTTCTTTAATGAGTGTTGATATGATTGTTTTTCCTTGTATAATGCTTCATAGACAAATTTTTCTTCATCAACTTCTGCAAGATTATATAAGGTGTAACCACAATTAATACAATAGTTTTCCAGATAATCTATATCTTCATAACAGTACGGACAGCAGTTATATGTCCTGTTATTTCTAATAGTTTTTTTATGATAATTTTCTATCAAATAATTTAATCGTAACTCCAATGCTTTTTTTTCTACTTTTCCCGTTCTCAGTTCAATAAACAACTGATTTTGAATTAATTTTGCTTCTTTTATTGTTATTATTTCATCGTCTATACTATCCAGTATTATCTGAGAAAATTGTTTTTGTTTTCCTATTATTTCTTCTGTTTTGATTTCTTTTGTTGGAAGGTGATTTCGTAGAAGGAATAACCATCTTTCAATCTCAATATCCTTATCGATTAATGTAGATACTACTCTATCAAAATACTTCTTATCAAGATTCTGTCTTTGTTTTTCACATCCAAATCTTTTATCATCATCCATTACAGCAGTAAAACATACATCATACTTTGTTTGATTGAATATTCTGAGAAATATTGTTGCACATATATTCATATCATAAATATTTGTTAAATTAAATTTGTTTGCTTTTAATTTGTTATCTGTTACTGATAAAGCTTTTTCTATGTCTATATTGAAATTAATTGAACTTATTACTAAGGAGTCCGTTATTTCCCTTGCATAATCATATTTAATTAGTGCTTCTATTACTTGTCTTGTTGGTTCATGAATACTTACGATTTTTTCTTCTGAAAAATGAGATTTCAATTCGAAATAGAAGAGGGATTTTCTTCTGTATCCTGACATAATGTATATGTTTGTTAAAATATAATGTGATTCTGATTGTATATTATATGTGGCAAAACCCACTACCTTGTCATGATACAATATTTCCTTAAACAGATCACAGACATCTAAACGTATAGGGTATTTATCCTCATCTACTGATTCATATAGATAATAATAATCATTCTTTAATGCTTGTAAAATATTGATGGGCTGACCTAATTCAGAAGCAGATAATTCTCTGTTTTTTGAATCATCACGAATGATATAATCAATGTTTTTCATAATCAGCACCGGTCTAATTGTGTTTAGATATTATTTCAAAAAAAATAATCATAATAGTTTTTAGAATTGTAAAAGATAATATAATATTTATTTTATAAAAGATAAATAGTTTTGAAAAAAGTTTTGAGAAAAAAAAGTAATTAGAAGAAAGGAACAATTGAATAAACTGTTACAAGAACGATTACTGTTAAAATAACAATTGCACCAAGAGGAACTTTCTTCCATGCTAAAATTGCAGCCACAATTGCACCAATTAAACCAATATACCATAACTGATTATCCACTGTTAACACACCCGGTACAATAAGAGCCGTTAAAGCCGTGAAAGGTATGAGATTCAGGAACTTTTCAGCTTTCCTGTTAAAATGTATTTTTCCAACAAATATTGCAGGAATTACTCGTGGAATAAATGTTACAATAGCACAACCAAGAATCATTATATCAGCAGCATTCATGTTAATTCCTCCATTTCTTCAGTAAATACGTATTCATCATCAACAAGATACACACCAATAAATGCACCAATCAATGTTGAAGCAATTATTGACCAGCTGCCTAAGAAAAACTGTAGTATGATATTCAATACTGCAGTAATTGCAACAAGTAAAGCTATTTGCTTACTTTTTCGTATTGACGGAATTAATATTGCAACAAATAATGCGTATAATGAAATGTTAAAACTGTTAGTTACAATCACTGGAAGCAAATCAAGGGCGTAAACTCCTATAACAGCACCTAAAATCCAGGACATCCATGAAGTTACACTTAATCCTATTAAAGTCCAAAATGAGGATTCTTCCATTAAAGAAAATAGTGCAAATGACTCATCAGTAATTGTATGTGCTGATAAAATATTTTTCAATAAGGATGTTTTTGTTACTTTGTTGTATACACAAACATTCATCACAAAATACCTTAAATTAACAACAAAGTTTGTCAATATAATAGCTAATGCAGTTGCACCATTCAAAAGCATTGTAACGGCAATTATCTCACCAGCCCCAGCATAAACCAGTATTGAAAAAGAAACAGTTTGTAAAGGAGTTAATCCTGCTTTAATTGCCAGAGCAGCATAACCAATTCCCATTGGAATATAACCCAATGTTACTGGTATAGCACATTGAAAGCCATAATATAATTCGTCCCATTTCGTATTTATAATAAACTCCCCTATATACTAAAATATTACTTTGTAAAAGATATTATAAAATTTTTTCGAATGAAAAATACTTTAACTAAAAAGAATTAAATATTACATAATAAAAATGTAGTGATTAGATATGGTAAATAAGATTGATATTAAACCTAGAGCAATGATGTATCCTACACCAGCAGTGATTGCTTCGGCTTATGATGCTGATAAAAAAGCCGATGCATGTACACTAGCATTTGCAAGCATGTGCAGTCATTTTCCCCCATGTATAATGATAGCAATTAATTCAACGGCCAAACGTAAAACATTAAAAGACATTCTTGAAAGAAAGGAATTTGTTGTAGGATTTCCTACCGTTGAACAAGCTTCAGAGACTGATTATCTTGGTATTGAATCAGGTTATGATGAAGACAAGCTAGAAAAAGTTTCATTCACCACACAAGATGCAGAACATGTTGATGCTCCAATAATTAATGAATTGAAAGTTTCACTGGAATGTAAAGTAATTGATGTTAATCCTGTTGGTAGCCATACCCAGATAACTGGTGAAATTGTCAATATAGTTGCTGATGAAGATGTTGTTGTTGATGGAAAAGTATCATTAGACTTATTGAAACCAATAGTATATGATGATGTTCTATATGACTATTTTGGAGTTGGTGATAAAATAGCCGATGCATTTAACACTGGACTGAAGTTTAGGAAATAGTATCATTTCAACAAGATCCATGAAAACTATTTTTCATAACCTCCATTTTTCCAGTTTTTTTGAAAGACGTAAAGAAGATTTTTTTGAATATAACCCTAATTAGCAAAAAATATTCTAGTCATATATATGGTCTTATCAATATTTTGTGAATTAAATATTTTTTTCAGTGCAAGATATTATCAAATTTGAACCTCCCCTTCTTGTAGAAGAAGGGGATTCTTGGGTCATAAGTTCCAA
>CAZUHM010000091.1:0-9318 GCA_964620575.1 uncultured Methanobacteriaceae archaeon
TCCCATCATGTGCATGTTGATGGAGTCTGGTTTTATGAATATTTTTATTTCGATATCTTGTGCGATTTCGTAATATTTTCTTGGTCTTCCTCTTTCTATTTTTTGGAAGGAGGGGTATATTAGACCTAGTTCCTCCATTGCTTTTAAGTGCCCTATGATTGCTTTTTGTCCCACGTTGAGTTCTTGTGAGATTTGACTTACAAAGCATGGTTCAACTGTTAGTAGTCCCAATATGTCTCTTCTTGTTTTACATCCTATTACATCTAGTATTGCTTCTAAGTCCATTTTTGTCACCGGGTTGTTTTTGGTTTTTTTTTGTATATAATATTATATTGTAACGAGTATATAAATATAACCTTAGGTTACTAAAAGGAGTTAAGTTTATATACTATGTTAATTAATCTATAATTAACAAAATATACTTTTATAACTTAGGGTTACTATAATAGTTTAAGCCCTTAAAATAAGTAATAGAATAAAAATACTAAGGGTGAATAAATGAGTGATGAAAAAAAAATAGAAAACGAAGATATAGAAGAACAAGAAGTTAACAAAGACGAAGTTCATGAAGAAACTGAAGAAGAAACTGAAGAAGAAGTTGTTGAAGAAAGTTATGATGACATAATCAAGGAACAAGAAGAAACTATTCAACAGTACAGGGACAAAATTCAGAGAATTCAGGCAGACTTCGAAAATTACAAGAAACGATCAGAAAAGGAAAGATTGGAATTCGTCAAATATGCCAATGAAGGTTTAATACTTAAGGTGCTGGAGGCATATGAAGATTTGGAAAGAGCTCTTGAAGTTGAAGAAGACAAAAATCTAAGAGAAGGTGTAGAACTAATATATAAGAAAATGACTAAAATCTTAGAAGAGGAAGGTGTTGAAGAAATAGAAACTGAACACCAGAAATTTGATCCATACAAGCATGAAGCTCTCATGACCGAAAACAATGAAGATTATGAAAACAATGAAATTATACAAGATCTTCAGAAAGGTTATACTCTGAATTCTAAAGTTATTAGATACTCTAAAGTTAAAGTATGTAAAAAATAATTACGATAATAAAATAATTAAAAAAAAAAATGATATAAGGTGATATTTATGGCAGAAGAAAAAGTTATAGGAATAGACTTAGGTACAAGTAATTCAGCAGCAGCTGCATTAATAGGTGGAAAACCAACAATCATCCCAAGTGCTGAAGGTGCAACCCAGTATGGTAAATCATTCCCTAGTTATGTTGCATTCACTGATGACGGTGAAGTATTGGTAGGTGAACCTGCAAGAAGACAGGCAGTTACTAACCCGGAAAACACAATCAGTGCAATTAAAAGACACATGGGTTCAGATTATAAAGTTAACATTAAAGGTAAGGATTACACTCCTCAGGAAATTTCAGCATTAATCTTACAGAAAATTAAGAAAGATGCAGAAGCATTCTTAGGAGAACCTGTTCAGAAAGCTGTTATTACAGTACCTGCATACTTCGATGACAACCAGAGAACCGCTACCAAAGATGCAGGTAAAATTGCAGGTCTTGAAGTTTTAAGATTAGTTAACGAACCTACTGCAGCAAGTTTAGCTTACGGTCTTGATAAAAGTGACGAAGAAGACGTTAACATTTTAGTATTTGACCTTGGTGGTGGAACATTAGATGTAACTATCATGGAATTCGGTGACGGTATTTTTGAAGTTAAATCCACAAGCGGTGACACCAACCTCGGTGGTACTGATATGGATACTGCTTTAATGAAATATTTGGCTGAAGAGTTCAAGAAAGAAAATGGTGTTGACTTGTTGAATGATGATCAGTCTGCACAGAGATTAAGGGAAGCTGCTGAAAAGGCTAAGATTGAACTGTCAACTACATTAACTACTGACATTAACTTACCTTTCATCACTGCTACACAGGCAGGTCCTTTACACTTGAACATGTCCCTGTCCAGGGCAAAACTTGAAGAGCTTGTTGACCCTATTGTGCAGAAATGTGGTTCTCCTATCAAACAGGCTATCAGTGACGCAAAAATGGCTAATGGTGACGTTGACAAAATTATTCTCGTCGGTGGTCCTACCAGAATGCCTGTTATCCAGAAGTATGTTGAAAACTTTGTAGGTCAGAAAGTTGAACGTGGAATTGACCCTATGGAATGTGTTGCATCAGGTGCTTCTATCCAGGGTGGAGTTTTAGCAGGTGAAATTGATGATCTTGTATTACTTGACGTTACCCCATTATCTTTAGGTATTGAAACCATGGGTGGTGTAGCTACAAAACTCATCGAACGTAACACTACTATTCCTACCAAGAAAAGTCAGATTTTCACTACTGCTGCTGATGGTCAGACCAGTGTAGACATTCATGTTGTTCAGGGTGAAAGACCAATGGCAAATGATAACACTACTCTTGGAAGATTCCAGCTTGTAGGTATTCCTAGTGCTCCTAGAGGTACTCCTCAGATTGAAGTTACCTTCGATATTGATGCAAACGGTATTATCAACGTATCTGCTAAGGATAAGGGTACCGGTAAAGAACAGCAAATCACAATCACTTCCAGTAACAAGTTGTCTGATGAGGAAATTGAACAGAAAGTTAAGGAAGCTGAAGCTCATGCTGAAGAGGACAAAAAACGTCAGGAAGAAATTGAAATCAGAAACAATGCTGATTCATTAGTTTACACTACTGACAAGACTTTGGAAGAATTGAAGGATCAGTTGTCTGAAGATAAACAGACTCTTCTTAAAGATCAACAGGCTGAACTTAAGGATGCAATTGAGAAAGATGACATTAGCTTAATTAAGGAAAAATCCGAACAGCTTGATAAGACTATTCAGGAAATTGGAGCTGAAATTTATCAGCAGGCCGCTCAGGCTGCTCAGGCTCAGCAAGCTGCTGACATGGCTGGTCAGGCTACTGAAAATGCTGATGCTGATGATACTGACGATGACAGTATTGACGTGGATTTCGAGAAAAAAGAGTAGTTTTCTAGCTTTTTAGTTTGTTGAACTGTGATGATTAGTTAAGGATTTTATGTCCTTAGCTAATTTTTTTTTAATGGAAATTTTGTTTGAAAGGGGAAATGAGATTGGCTGATAAACGAGATTATTATGAAATTTTGGGCGTTGACAAGAACGCTGATAAGAAGACTATTAAGAAGGCTTATAGGAAGCTTGCTATGAAGTATCATCCTGATGTTAATAAGGATGATCCTGATGCTGAAGAAAAGTTCAAAGAGCTTAGTGAGGCTTATGGTGTCCTCTCGGATGATGAAAAAAGGCAGAGATATGATCAGTTCGGTCATGCTGGTATGGACGGCTTTAGTCAGGAGGATATCTTCAATAATATTAACTTTGACGATATTTTCGGTGGTTTCACTTTTGGTGGTGAACAGGGCGGCTTTGGCAGTATCTTTGAGAATCTTTTTGGTGGAGGCTTTAGTGCTTCTCCTCGTAATTCGGGCAGGGGCCGGGATTTGGTTGAGACTGTTGAGGTTACCTTGGAGGAGGTTGCTACTGGTGTGAGTAAGGATATTGATGTTACTCATCGTAAGACTTGTCCTCATTGTAATGGTAGCTGTGCTGAGCCGGGTACTCCGGTCAATACCTGTTCTCATTGTAATGGTGCAGGTCATATCCGTCAGGTTCAGAACACTCCTCTTGGACAGTTTTCTACTGTGACTGCATGTCCTCATTGTAATGGTGAGGGTAAGAGTATTGAGACTCCGTGTAGTGAGTGTCATGGTAGAGGTTTGACCACTACAACTAATAAGATTGCTATTCCTGTTCCTCCAGGTGTTGAGACTGGCAGTAAGTTAAGGGTTACCGGTGAGGGTGATGATGGAGTTAATGGTGCTTCTGCTGGTGACTTGTATATTACTATTAAGGTTTTACCTCATGACTTGTTTGAACGTAAGCGTCAGCATTTGTATTATACTTTGCCTATCAGTTATGTTCAGGCTTGTCTTGGTAGTGAGGTTGAGGTTCCTACTATTGATGGTGGCAAGGCTAAGCTTAAGATTCCCGCCGGTACTCAGAGTGAGTCCACTTTCAAGCTTAAAGGCGAGGGTGTCGGTCATGTGAATTGGCCTGGTAAGGGTAATTTGTATGTGACTGTTCATGTTGTTGTTCCTAAGAAGTTGTCTGAAAAGCAGACTGAGTTGCTTGAGGAGTTTGCCAGCATTAGTGGTGAGGAGATTTCTCATGTTAAGCAGGGTTTCTTTGATAAGGTTAAGGAGTCCCTGAAGTAGCTTTTTTTTCTTTTCCCTTTTTTTTATATTTTCTATTTTTTTGTGTGGTGTTTTTTTATGATTATTCGTGATGATGGTGTTTTGTTGTGTGTTTGTGTTGACGGCATTTTGCATAGGGGTCTTCGTCTTGTGGATGTTGAGGCCTTGTTGTCTGGTTACAAGAACAAGTATTCTGATTTGGATGCCAAGCAAATGATAAGTATTCCTGATTGTTTTGCTTATTTTAGTGAGGATGATGATTTTAACAGGTTTGTCTGTAAAGTTTATAAAACTTCCTTCGGTAATGATAGATGGATTATGTTAATGAGTGATGATTGTGAGGGTTATGCCCTCTATGAAAATCCTGAAAGTGGAGGTTATGAGCTTGCATGGTATCATTGCAGGTTGGATGAACCATTGTCTGAGTCTGAAGAGGAAAAAGTCATGACCTGCTACAACCCTCTTACAAATGTTTAAGAATTATGAATGACTAATATTAAATATACAATAATAGATGGTGATAATAAGATGACATATGATGCTGAAGTTTTAGTTGTTGGCTGTGGAAATGTTTTATTTAAGGATGATGGATTTGGTCCTTTTACTGTTATGAAGATTGAGGAAAACCTGGAGAAAAGACCTTTGCCTGATAATGTTATGACTATTGATGCGGGTACAAGTGCTCCTCATTATCTGTTTAGTCTGCCGAATCCTATGTGGAGAAAGATTATTATACTGGATATTGCCGATTTCGGTGGAAAACCTGGTGATATCAAAATTCTTTCCAAGGATGAAGTTCCTCAGGGCAAGTACCAGGATCCTCATTCTATTTCTGTTGCCGATCCTTTGGATGAGCTGGGTGAGGTTGAAATTATTATTGTTGCCTGTCAGCCTGAGAAGGTGTCTTCACCATTTGTTGAGTATGGTTTAAGTGAATGTGTCGAGAAGGCCATGGATAAGGCTATTGACATTGTTTATGAGGAAGTTAATATCTGAACTTCTTATTTTATTTTTACTTCCCCATATTGACCTGCTCTTCCAGGTATTATTTCCAGACTGTTTTTTCTGTATGCTTCTATTATTTGTGCCAGTTTTTTGTCTTGTTGTGCTATTTTTTCTGTTGGTACTTCCAAGAGGACGTTTATCTCGTTTTCGTACTTGTTTATGAGGTTGTCGTATCTTGTCTGCACGTATTTTGTTGTTATGCCCTTGTTGTGTTGTGTGCTTATGAGTTCTGCCAGTGGTAGTATGTACTGGTAGTGTGGCCTTTTGGGTGGCTTTTGTGTTGTGTCGGACAGTTCGTCTATTCTTGCCTTCACGCCCTTTTTTATCTGTCCGCCGCATGTGCATTTCATGGCTGTTTCTTGTGCTTTTTCTATGGTGTATTGTTTGTGGCATCGTGTACATCCTGTTTCATGGTATTTTCCCATTTGTGGGTTGTATCCATAATTTTCGGTGATGTTGTTGTTTTTTATTGCTTTTTGTATGTCTTTGTAGCTTAGTTTTTTTAGTTGTATTTTATTGAATTCTCTTCCGATTCTGTGTGGCCATGGGGAATGTGAGTCTGAGTTTGTTAGGTATGTGTACTGATGCAGTTCTGTGATTGTGTCGGCAAGGTATGTGTCACTTGAGAGTCCCAGTTCTACAAAGTCTGGCTTTCTGTCGTAGCATTCGTGTATTGTGTTGTATGTTTTGTATATTCCTGTCCATGGTGTGAATATGTGTGCTGGTCCTGTGATGCAGTTGTAGTTGGTTGTTATGTCCATGATTTCCTTTGCGTTCATTCTCAGTTTTGGTCTTCCGTCTGCGTCCATATTTTTTGCTGTGAATTCGTCTCTCATCTGCCATGCTACTTCTATTGATGGTATGATTATGAGGTGGTGTATGCGTTGGTTGTCTTCGACTTCTGTGGTTGTGATGAATTTTGTGGGTGTGTCTGTGTTTTTTGTCTGGTATATTCCTGTGTCTTCTATTTGTTCGAGTTTTTCTTCTAGTTCTTTTAGCCATTTTGAGTGTAGTGCGTCTCCTGTTGCTATTAGTTGCAGTCCTTTTTTGGCTGATTCTGTTGCCATTGTTTCGGGTTGCATGTTTTTGGATGTTGCCATTGAGTATTTGCTGTGTACGTGGAGGTCTGTATTTATTATCATATTTTTTCCTTTTGTTTTTTAGAAATAGTGTTTGGTGGTGTGGTTGGTGGGGAGGTTTGGTGAATAATGTTTATTTTTTTTATCCTATGTATTGTAGGTCGTCCTGTGAGCTTTGGAGTTGTTGTTCCATTACGAATGGTGGGAGTTTTTGTGTTTCTTCTATTTTCTGGTTTGTGATTTCTATTTGTTCGTCGATTTCTTCCTGGTTTACGTCGAATTTCAAGAGTTGTGTGAGTACTTGCATCACTGCTTTTGCTGCCATTGCGTCTACGAAGAATCCGGGTGTTTCTCCCATGAGACATAGTGCTGGGATGTCTTTTTCTTCTGCGTAGTATAAAAGTAGTCCGGATGCTCCTATTATTGCTCCGCCTTCGTCTTTTCTTATTTGTGTGTTTTCTATCTGGAGTGCCTGGTCTATCATTTCGAGGTTGTTTGCTGCTATAAATACTCTGCTTTTGTCTACGAGGTCTCCTACTCCGATTCCTCCGAGTGTTATGATTTTGCTTGCTTTGAGGTCTTCGAAGTATTCTATGAGTACTTTTGTGATTGATATTTGTCCTTCAAAGTCTGAGCCCTGTGTGTTTCCGGTTAGTAGTATTACGTCTTGTTTGTCTTCTCCGAGATCTTTTATGTAGTAGAATTCGTTTTTCATGTGTTCTATGAGTCCGTTTGGTTTCATTGTTACTTGTGGTGGGAAGTAGTCTGATTTTAGTTCTGCGAATTTTGTTGCGTTTTTGTGTTTTATTATTTGGTCGACTACGAATTTTCCGACGAATCCTATTCCAGGGAGTCCTTCGAGGACTATTGGGTTGTCTAGTTCGACTCCTTCTATTTCTTTTATTATGTTTTTTGTGGACATATTATTCACCTTGTTCCTGCTGTTTTTTGAGTATTCTCCTGTATTTTCCGTATTTGTCCTGTGGAGAATATCTTGGTGGGAATATTATTCCCGTTTTTTCATTACAGTCGGGACATGTTTCCTGTAATGTGTATTCTTTGCATTTGGTGCATCGTTTCATCTGAAATTTCATATTATTATATTTTGGTATATTTTATACTTATAATTTTGATGTTGTTTTTTCCTATTTTTACACTTGCAATATACGTTTCAATTTTATTTGAATTGTTGCATAAATTCTTCGAGTTCATCCTGTATTTTTGTCAGCTGACTTGAACCTATGTGTCCAAGATATGAGTTGTATATGACCAGTCGGGAGTTGCTGATTAGTGCGCTCATAGGTATGGCGTCCAGTTCCGGAGGGAAGTACTGGTCCTCTGATATGGCTATGATTAAAGTTGGTGCCGTTATATCGGAGAGTTTGTCTGTAAGGTCATATTTTATTGAAGCCCTGTTGCGATAGTATGCATCGTAGACATTTTCCTCTGAATCCTCAAGTGCAAACTCGTCCATGAATTCGTCAATTTCATCGGTTGATAGATCCATATAGTACTGTCTTGACAGGCCAAATGAATACATTGCCTTGCTTGAAATTTTTAGGGAACGCTTAAGTTGCTTTTCCGGATTATTGAAGTCAGGGTCTGATTCGATTATGTCATTCATGACTTTGCCTATAACATAGTTCTGTCCTCCGACCTTGTAGCTGCTTACCAGTGAGATGACGAATGATACTTCGTCCGGGTATGTTGCTGCCCATGTTAGAGCTTCGAAGCCCCCCATGGAATTTCCTATTAGTCCGAGGGGTCGTTCTATGTCGAGTGCCTCTCTTATGAATTTCCTGTTGAAATTGACCATGTCCAGTACTGTGTATTCGGGATATTTGTTGTAGAGTCCGTCCGTACTTGGGCTGCTGGTGGCCGGTGTTCCCAGTGTTGAGAGTGAAACCATGAAGAACTTGTCAGGATCAAATGGCAGGTCGGTGCCTATTGCTTCGCTGATTCTTTTCATGGAAAAGCAGTTTCCGCTTGTTCCGTGGAAGTATATTATTGCGTTGGTTATTTTGTTTGATTCGTCATATTTTGGTGTTCCCAGTGTTATGTATTCCACATTCATGTTTTCCAGTGTTTCTTTGTTGGTGAATGTGAATTCTTTTAGGGTATAATATTGCGGGTCAATATCTTCTATTTGCATAGGATTAATCCCCCCATGATAAAAAAAATAGGATTCTGATAAAAAGTTTTTCCTTTAACTTGTTGTAAAAAAAAAGTATTGTATAGAAGATGAGTTCAGTCTTCTAGTTCTCGATGGAAACTGCCTTCTCCATCATTTTCCTCAATCATTGCTATACATTTGTCAGCTGATTCTCTTAATATTCTTTCAGCTGTCGGATAATCTGGTGCTGTGACCATCACTCTGTATTTAGGTGCTCCCACACATTGAACTTCAACGTTTTTGGATTCGATAGATTGTAAAGCTTCTATTATTATTTCTACACCATTTGATTTATATGAGGTTATATCTATATAACCGGTGATTTGCACTTCTGGAGTTGAAATATTTTTCTTAGCTACATCAGTTATAGTTTTTGCCCATTCTTCATCGACATCTATTGCTAATAAAACTTCTTCACCCTCATCGGACGCTAACTCAAATCCTTCGTATAAATCTCCAAATTCGTCCATTATCAGATATCCCACTTCTTCGTATGCTTCATCCAATGTTTTGTTCATGGATTTTGCTGAGATTTCCAATAATTTTTCAGCTTTCTGTTCTATTTTCCATTGTTGAATTCTTCTGGTTCTTTGATCTTCACGGATTCTTTTTAGTGAAGCATCAACATGACCTTTTTTAGGATTTACTCTAAGTACACGTGCTACTATTTTTTGGTTTTCTCTCACATAATCTCTTATGTTTTTTACCCAACCGGAAGATACTTCGGATATGTGGATGAATGCTTCTTTACCCTCGTATTCTTCCAATTTTGCAAATGCACCATAGCCTAATACTTTATGAACTGTTCCAACAATCAGATCACCTTCTTCAGGCCATTCTT
>CAZUHM010000092.1:0-8848 GCA_964620575.1 uncultured Methanobacteriaceae archaeon
TTGATGAAATTATTTTACCTGATTGTTTAAGTCCTGATTTTTTATTAATCTTTAATATGTTGGATTTATATGATTTTAATGTTACTTATGTTCTAAGTTATTAAGAGTGCCCTGATTGTGGTGGTAAGTTACATTCTAAGAGTTATCCTAATCGTAAACATAATGGTTTGGAAAATGTTCGAATTAAGGATTATAAATGTTCTGTTTGCCATAAACGTGTCAGTGCTAGTTTTGATGAATTTATTGAACGTAGTTCTAATTATACTCGTGCTGTTAAGCATTGGGGTGTTAAATTTTCCGAAATTGGTAAAGAATCTTTTGAAAAGAAATCAGAATTATTTGAAGCAATATTTGGTATAAATCTACCAAAATCAACAGTATTTGACCATCAGAATAAAGTATCAGATACATATCTAGAAAATAAAGAAGCATTAGTGGAAGTTTATGTTGAATCTGAAGGATTGGAGGATAATGGAGTGTATCACTATGATGAGCAGTTTCCTAGAGCTGATGGAGATAGTATTGCTCGCTTAATGATGTTAGATGCAGAGACTATGTATCCCTATCATGATTATTTAGAAAATGCAACATTATTTGATGCGGAATTAATAGAAAAATACTTCCACATAGTTTTAGATGACATTCCCCACAGTGCAATGGTAACTGATGGATATAGTGCATATCCTTCTATAATAGAAAGTTTTGACATGTTACAACAACGATGTGTATTCCACATGATGTATAACGTAGGACAAGAAGTATATCCCGTGATAAACAGGATAACAAGAACCAACAAAGACAAATACAGTCGATTGGATAAAATAAACGAAAAACTAAAGAAAACACTAGAGGCCTACGAACCAACAATCGGACCAATAACTGACAAAAAACAGAAAAAACTACACGATACCATCAAAGAACTAGAAAAAGAAATTAAAACAATTAAAAAGACTATAAAACACAATGATAAAAAGATTAAAGAACTAAATAACTATTTAGAAAAAATGTCCAACATATTCAAAGCAGAAAACTTATCACTAGCTAAAGGACGTTTATCACGATTAACCAACAATACGGATTTCTTACCTAATTGCATAACTAATAGTGCCAATAAAATTAAAAATAACTTCAAAGAACTAACAACATTCATGGAAAACGAATTAATACCAAAAACCAACAACTTAATAGAATTATACTTTAAAACCACACTACCTGGACATTTAAAACGCAGATACAGAACCACCAAAGGATTATTAAGAAGACTAAAAAGTGCAAGAATACGCTGGATCCAAAGAAACGTACTAAATGATAAATCACCAATCACCAACTTCTTCAATTATGACCACATAAACTTACTATCCCCATGAATTTCGGATAGTGCCATATTTATTTTATTATTAGTTGTATGAAGTGTATATTTAATGATATACTTAACAAATTATTAATTATAGTTAGTTTTAAATATGTGTTGTTATATAGTTTTATTTAGATGTTAATAGTATTGTTTATTTTTATTATTTGAATTATGGTTTGGTGGTTGGTGTATTATGTTTGAGAAGGATTTTTATTTTGATATTATGGATAATGTTAATAGTTATAATTGTAATAAATTTAAAACATATAGTGGTGCTTTTACTCGTCCGGGTAAGTTATGGTTTGGAAATTATGCTCTGCTTCCTATTGTTAGTGAAGGTAGAACTAATCATGTAGAAATAAATAGTTATATAGGTAATTATAGGGGTGATAAAACTATGACAATTACAAAACAAGCTGAATCTTATCAAAGACCGTTTATTAAACTAGAAGTTTACAGAGAAATGATTTTAGATGCTAATGTTAATATGATGAATGCGGGAATGTATCCTGCTGGTTTTAAAGGTTTAACTGTTTTAGGATGTGATGGTTCTGATTTGGATGTGCCTCCATATAAAATAACTATTGATGAATTCAATATACCATCAGATACATTAATGCATAAACAACCTGTACAAACATTATGTTCTAGTATATCTGATTTATACAATAATTATATCTGAGATATTACACTTGCAGATGCTTGTGATGATGAAAGATCAATATTTTTAGAACAGTTAAATAGTCTTTATGAAAAAATGAACCTAGATAATTGTTTATTAATCTTTGACAGAGGATATCCATCAGTTGAACTATTTTTAGAACTACAAGAAAAACAAGCTTACTTCATTTTCAGATTACCAGAAGGACAATATGCTAAAGAACGAGAAAAAATGCTATCAGATGATGAATACGTAAATATAAACCTCAACAGCACACGAACCAAAAAAATACGTAACCCCTAAATAAAAGAAAAAGTAAAAACAATGACACACATCCGACTGAGAATAGTAAAGATTCCTATCAAAACAAACAAGGGCAAAACAATCACTGAAACCTTAATAACAAATTTACCACCAGAAATAGCAAAACCTGAAGAATTAAAAATGCTATATGGAAAAAGATGGGACATAGAAAAAAACTACGACAAAATGAAAAACATACTCGAAATAGAAAACTCTCAGGATACAGAAAATGCATCATACAACAAGACACATACGCACAAGCATTCCTATTAAACTTCCTAAACTCATAAAACACGACATGGAAAAACAAATATCAAAACGCAAACGAAAAAGCAAAACAGGAAAACTACGATACCAAATCAACATGAACACACTAGCAGGAGACATGATAGAAAACATGCCAGATTTACTGACAGATGACCCATAAAAACGACGAGAAACAATGAAATACCTAGAAAAACTAGCATTATCCAACCTATCATCAAGCAAATAAGAAAAAGTATCCTACCCCAGAAATAAAAACCCTAAAAAATACAAATACAAATTACACAAAACAACATCCAAATAAAAAAAAAAAAAAAAAAAATTAAAAAGAAATATTCTATTCAAAAAATTCTTACCTTGATAGCATTGCTAAATTTAGTGTTTCAAGATATATTCTGAAGGTAATCTTTTACTATACTATATTTAGAACTCCTATTCGTAGGATAAAGAAATCCTAATAAAAATCCATAATTTTAATAAAGCTTATCGAAAAATACAAGATACAATAGTTGATTATAACATAAATATAAGCCCATATTAGAAAATAATTCTAAATACATTTAACAGTTTATGGAGTAAAAATAATGAAATAATTGATAAATACATTCATTTTCTTACATTATTCAATGTGCAACATAAACCAGTTATTGATTATAAAATTGTGAAAGAAAAAAAGTTAAACTATTTATAACACATAAAGGAAGCTACACATAATTAACCCCTTAATCAATTACTCATAATTATATTACACATATCATATACCTAATATAAAATATAAGATTTAAACACCAAATTTATGAATCCCACAAAAAAAATTATAGGACTAAGTAAAAAAAAGAATAAACTTACAAAAAAAGGAACACAAGAGAAATAAGAATCATTTAAAAGAGATTTATAAGATTTATAAAGTAATAAATAAACTTGAAGTTTATGATATAAATTATAATCTCTCCAAAAAAAACTTGATGAACTCCAACTGTTACAAATGACATCATGATAAGAATTTTATCCTTATTCCATTTTTAACTTAATTTTTAGAAGATAATTTTATTGCTCGTACTAGTAATTAAATTGAACGTATTTTTGGAACCTTCAACAAATAATTGTCGGATAAGTTAGAGAGGTTGCTCTCTCTTCTCTCCTAAGAACCGTATGTGTCCGTTTCTGTCGATAAGTCACATAGATTGCTCTCGCTTTCTATACTAAGAATCGTACGTCTATATTTCAATACATACGGCTCAGACAATCTTCCATATAAAAGAATATTCACAAATATTAAAGATATCTTTGATATAAATACATAAGCATTTTATTCTTCATATGTAAAATATAATCAAAATAATTCTTATCATAAGGAGAACAATCATATTTAAAACATTAAACGATTTATCAAACAAAATTTAAAATTTGAGCGATACAAACAACAAAACGCAATTTTTCCTGTGAATATGAAAATTCACTACATAATTGATAACAATCTAACTTTTATGGTAATATATATTAACAATTAAATAAAGAAATTATAGTGATTAAAATGAGAAAAATGTATTTTGGTATACTAATTTTAGTTGTTTTTATTGTTGGAGCATGTATTTTTTTAAACACTTCTTCATTTACTAACTAATATAAAATTAGTGATAAAACTTTCTCGATTCCTCAAGGATTTAAAGTAATAGATTCAACAAATAATTCTGTTAATATGGAAAATAAGGATATGATGCGTTTAAAATTGATTAAATCTGATGATGAAGATTTAAATTATGCTGTTCTTAATTATAAGAATGTATATGATGATTATAATATTTCTATAATTAATGGAACATTAGAAAATATTGAAATCAAAAAAACTGTAGCTACGAAAGTAGGTAATGATAGTACTAACTTAACAATTACAAAATATTGGTTTGATAAAAATGGAACCATATATAACATTCAATCAATAAATGGTTCAGAAATAATTGATAAAAATGCTAAAGAAATTATAGATTCTATTAGATAACTAATGAATTAAATAAGGAACTGATTTAATGAATGAATTTGAATATTTATATGATGATGAATTTTTTATTATTTCTTCTGATAATTTAGATAATATTAAATCGAAACTTTATGGTTTCGTTATTAGTGATGAATGTATTTATTATAACAATCCACCCCTTGATAAATTAGATGGTAATGGACATTATGTTTATATTTTCAGAGAAAATTCAAAAATATCTATTTATCAAGACTTTTGTGGATCATATGGATTATTTATTTATAATAATGATGATTATTTTGCAATTTCTAATTCTTTTTTCAAACTCGTTGATTTTTTAAAAGAAAAAGTAACACTAAACTTAAATTTAGATTATGCACATACATTTATTGCTGCACGTCCTTGTTCAAATATTTATAAAGAAACTTTGATTAAAGAAATTCAATTGTTACCTCAAAATAATATTGTTAATATCGATGTTAATAATTACAATTTAGATTATGTTGAAATTGATTATGGCGAAAAAACTATCCCTATTAATTCAAAAGAATGTTTAGAAGTTCTAGATAAGTGGTATTATAAATGGGTTAATCTTTTTAATTTATTATATACTAATACAGACAATTTAGAATTTTCATTATCAGGAGGGGTCGATAGTCGAGTAGTATTAGCTTTAATTTTATCTTCAAAAATTGATTTAAATAAAATAAACATATCAACTTATATAAGTAAAAAACCATCTTTTATTGAAGATTTTGAAATTGCTTCCGAAATTGCCAGTGATTTTGGTTTTAAACTAAATAATAATATTTTAAATATTAAAAAATATTATTTTAATGATATTTCTACTTCCATTAATATATCATATTATTTAAGAGGAGGCTTTGCAAAACAAATGTATTGGAAAAACTATATTTTTTCCGAGAAGAAATATCACATTCGTGGACTTGGAGGAGAACTTATAAAAGACTTTTTTTCAGAACAATCTACTGACGCCTACATTTTGAATCAATCAGATTGGGCTCAAAATTATTCAAATGAAATATTTCAATCAACTAAGAGAAGTCTTAAAAAAACATTTGAAAACTATTCAAAAATTCACGAAACTTATAACGATAGTGAATTATTAAATATACAATATTATCACACTAGAAATAGACATTACTCTTGTACACAAATAACTGAAAACTATTTCATAAATGATATAGTATTATGTCCATTAATGGATCCACTATTAAACAAGATACGCATTATAACAGGAGATGAAAACTTTAAGTTTCTTTTACCATCTTTAATTATTTTAAGATATTATCCTAAATTGTTAGATTATAAATTTGAAGGAAATAGGATAATAAGTGAAGATACAATTGTTTTAGCAAACAAAATTAATGATTTATCTCCTTTCATAAACAACAGAATAGAATCTTCCGAAGTTAATTTTGATTTGAAAAATAAATTTGATTGTACTTTATTATCTGAAAATGAGAAAATTAATTCATATGATTGTTATAATAGTTTAAAGAGTATTTTTGATTCAACTAAATTTAAAAAATTATTCTCTACATTTTTTTCCATACATCTATATGAAAAAATTTATAAAGAGGAGAATAAACTATTTCCTGATGCACCTAGCTCGGATTTAAATGCAATTATGGTTATTATGAAAACTATTGAAGATGTGATATACAGTCAGTTAAATCAAAATAAAACACCATATAAAATGTTGGATACAATTAATAACTTGCCTATTAATACTTTTAATGAAATTAAATATAAATTAAAGAATGATGATGCAAGATTTGATTTCAAAAACATAGGCGAAAAGAGTAATGATATATTAATTTTGGATATATCTGATGATTATGCAAGAGTACATAAACCAAAGTGGTTTACAAATTCTGAGGGTATAGGTGTTACTGTTGAGACTAATAATCGAGAAATAGACATTAAATTAAAATGTATTAATGATGGAAACTTAGAGGTTAAATTAAAGAGTAGGGATGTTTGGGATGAAGAAAATAATAGAATATATGTCGCTTACAAGAAAGCAATTATGAATTCAGAAACTATTCTAAATAAGATTCAACTAGCTTCACATGATGATTCAATTACTTTTGAAAGAAAAGTTGTTGATGGAGACATATTTGATATACACATTGAATGGGAAAATGTTAATTAAGAAGAAAATGTTAATTTTAATTAAGAATAATAATAACAAGAGTTTCATTCAACATTTTTTTAAGTTAATCCATTTGTATAATAATTATAAAGTATTTGGTTAAAAGAATTAATATTGAAAATTAAATTTCAATTTATTAATTAAATCAAGAACACATAATTTAAACTTTGAAACTTTAAAATTTATATTAGTGATATTTATGACAACATTAATCTCTATCATTATACCAACATTTAATGTTGAAAAATATATAGCTGAATGTTTAAATAGTTTAATCAATCAATCTTTCAGTGATTTTGAGATAATTGTTGTTGATGATTGCTCTACTGATTCAACATTGGAAATAGTAAAATATTTTGCTAATAAAGATTGTCGCATCCGATTTTTTGAAAATGATAAAAAAGTTGGTTCTGGAGGATCTCGTAATTTTGGTTTAAAACAAGCTAAAGGGAAGTACATTCAATTTGTTGATGGTGATGATTGGTTGGATCGTAATACACTTGAGAAGTTATATACTTGTGCTGAAAAATTTAATGCTCATATAGTGATATTTAAAGTGTTAAGTTTTTTTGATTCAAGTAAACATTTTTTTAAAGAAGATTATTTAACAATACCCGTATTGGAGAAATTTAATAATAAATTATTTAATTCAACTGAAATTTTTGATGAAATGTTTGAAATTTCAGTTTCTCCAATCAATAAATTATATTTAAGATTGTTTTTAGAAGATGTGGGTGCCTGTTTTCCAGAAAATATCATTCATCAAGATAATCCTTTTTTTTATCAAGTGTTTTGTGAAGCTAAAAGAATTTATCTTCTTGATGAATATTTTTATAATCGACGAATTTGGAAAGGTTCTATTACTACTTTGAGAGATGATACAGAGTTAGGTACTGTCGAAATAGTTGAAAAAATTTTGCAGGTATTTTTAAACAATGGTTTATATAATAAGTTTAAAATATCATTATTGAATAGGCTAATTTTTAAATTACGTAATCGTTATAACTTTGTGGGAAATGATTTCAAGAAAGATTATTATTTTAGAGTTAAATTAAAATTGATTAAATTTATTTCAGAATATGAATTATATGATGATTTTATTGAATGTTTGGATGTTAAAAATAGAATATTTTTTGAAAATGTATTATATTCTAACTCATTTGATGAATTTATTAAGGATTACATTGTTATCGAAAATCTTATTATTTAAATCATTATTAAAGTATGATTGAAACTTTAATAGAAAAAAATCCAATCTATTCAATCAAGAAAAGTGATTTTTAAGGTCATTTTTTTAAATAAATCATATTAAACATTTTTTTAATTATTGGGAGAATTTGTGACAACTCTCAAGGATGACTAATTTTTTATTACTTTAAATTACTTTATTTCTAATTTTTTTTGTTCTATTTTATTATTTTTCATTATATTTTTTTGTTTTATAGTTTAATTTGATTATAACTGTTATTTTGTAGTTATATTTGGATATAACCTTGAATAAATATATTATATAATATACTATAATTATTGGTTTTGTTATTTATAGTTTTACGTGACGATACTATTGGTCAGACTTTTTTTTGTTACCTACGGATATTAGGAGGATGATTCCTGATAATCATGTTCGTTTTTTTATTTAAAGATTGTGAATTGTGTGGATTTTAGTAGAGATTGATTTCCAGTATGTTGATACTCCTGATCAGAAGGCTTATCCTGCTGTCATGCTTGTTCGAATTATCATTCTGGGTACTTTTTATTCAATTCATAGTAGTCGTAAGTTAGAACGTGTTGTTCGTGAGAATGTGTTTATGTATTTGGTTGATTTTCAAAATCCTGTTTTCAGCACTATTGCAGCGTTTAAATGCGACTAAAGTGATCTTATAGAAAAAGTATTTCTTGAAACAATTAATTATGGTCATAATCGTGATTTGATTGATTTGGTGTTGATAGAAGTATAACATGTGCAGATGCTAATTAAATAATAATTTGACTAATGAAGAAGAATCCGAACAATTAATGCATAACATAGACATACTAGCAGATAAAAGATATAGGGTACTTGAAAAATAGTATTTTTTAAAGTTTTAAAAACTCTTTTTTTATATATAA
>CAZUHM010000093.1:0-8800 GCA_964620575.1 uncultured Methanobacteriaceae archaeon
GAGTGATACTCATTCGCTCACAGTTTTAAGTATGTTAAAAATTAGTTATTTAATAATATCTCTTTACTATAATATAAAGTTATGGAATTTTAGAAAATAAAAAAAGAAATAATTACGGAATATGAAACTTCCCTAGAACACATTCACACAGTAAGTCTTCCAGGTTAACTTGAAAATAATATTATATCATGAAAAGATTATCTTCCATAGACAAGAAAATATGTGGGTCATATTATAAATCAACATGAAAAAAAAAAAAAAATCTTAGCAAAGACTGCTTTTATTTAATATATGTGATGTACTAACAAACTTTTTAAAATATCTGTTATATAAAATATATTAATAATAAATAAATTTTAAAATCAATCTACTATAGTATAAAAAAATATTAAAGGATACATGTTTTATGAATTCATATATTGAGATTCTAAGGCCTGGAAATGCAATAATGGCATTGATTGCTGTGGTACTAATGGCAATAATTGGAAAAACATATTCTTTCGGAATCGTTTTAGGTGCTGTTAGTGTATTCTTAGCTACAGGTGCAGGAAATACTATTAATGATTACTGTGATTATGAAATTGACAAGATAAATAAACCTGAACGCCCTATTCCATCAGGAAGAATTAAGCTGAAAAATGCATTATATTACAGTCTAATATTATTTTTAATAGCAACAATCATAGGATTTTTCATATCTGTAGAAAATGGTCTGACAGTTATCATATGTTCAATACTGATGATTGTTTACGCATATGATTTTAAACAAAGATGTCTTATAGGAAACATTTGCGTATCATTACTTACCGGTTTGACCTTTGTTTATGGTGGACTCATTACAGGTGACGTAGTATTAGGAATATTCCTTGGATTATTTGCATTTTTAATGACACTGTCACGAGAAATCATTAAGGACACAGAGGATATTGAGGGAGACAAAAAAGAAAATGCCAACACCCTACCTATCAAATATGGTCCAAAAAATGCTGTGAAAATTGCAGTAATATTAAATATTCTCACTTGTCTACTCAGTCCAATATTATATATTTACAATGTGTTTTCCATTGTGTATCTGATAATAGTTTTAATTGCAGATATAATCTTTATATACTCAGCAGTTTTATCACTTAAAGATCAGTCAAAAGAAAATTTACATAAGGTTTCAAAACTTATGAAAATAGCGATGTTTATTGCATTTATATCATTTGCAGTAGGAAGTATTATTTAACTATATGAAGGAGAAAAAAATAATGGATTTAAACAATTTTCTAATGTATGATGAAACAATATTTCAAGATATGACCGTGTTTAATTCTGATTACTTACCTGAAAATTTCAAATTAAGACAGCCACAAATGGAGGAAATGGCCCTGTCACTTAGACCAGCATTAATGAAAGGAAAACCTATCAATAACCTCATTCTTGGTCCGCCAGCTACAGGTAAAACAACAGCAATTAAGAAGTTATTTGACATGGCCGAACAGGATTGTCTTGATGACATTTTCTGTGTATATGTTAACTGTCAATTACATTCTACTAAATTTGACATATTTTCACAGATTCATAAAAAAGTATTGGGACATACACCTCCAGAAACTGGAGTGCCATTTGCAAGGATATACAACAATATCATGAATGAACTGTATGATACCGACAAAGCATTGATTGTAGCTTTGGATGATATCAACCACCTGTTTCAGGGAAATGTTATCAGCGAAGTATTTTATGATATTCTTCGTGCTCACGAATCATTTGATGGTGTGAGAACAGGTATTTTTGCTGTCTTGTCAGATATTGATTTCAGATACATACTAGATAAGAATGTTGGAAGCATATTTAATGCAAATGAGATAAACTTCAAACCATATGATTATGAGGAAACATATAAAATTCTTCAAGAAAGAGCAAGGCTAGGATTTTTCCCGAACGTTATCAGTGATTCCCTTATAGAAACCATTACAGATTATACTATGGAACATGGTGACCTTCGTCTTGGTATAGATTTACTGCGTATCAGTGGAAATAATGCCGAATTCAATGCTTCAAGAATTATTTCAGAAGAGGATGTTCAGAAAGCATTTGAATCTGCTGGCGGTATCAGCCTTAAATATATTCTTGATACTTTAAGTGATAATGAACAGAACATTATGAGGTTCATTTCACGCATCAATGAAAAAAATATTACATCAGGAGACTTGTTTAAAGCTTATAATCGTGAAAATAAAATCAGTTATGCTACATATAATAGACTTATAAATAAGTTAGAGTTTCTTAGATTGATTGATACAACTTATACTGGTACTGGTAATAAGGGTAATTCCCGTTATATTTCATTAAGATTTGATGGTAAAGAAATTAGAGATAATTTACCAAATAAAAGACGAATTATAAGAACAAGAGAGAAATAGATTTTAATCGCCATGTTTTGATTTTAAAAAGATATCAAAAAAATTTAATAAATTGTGAAATATTCGTTTAGAAGAATTGTATTGAATGAGATGTTATTATTCTGATTTTTCTTCTTATCCTGTTTTTTATATTGATTATTTTGTTGTGATTTGTGTGTTAACATATTTCCTCCAGAATAATTAAAGTTTTTTTCTTATATTCCAGCTAATACTATTAATTTCATAGAAATTAGGAATAATGTTGATACTGCTATGACTGTTGATACTGATGTCAAATCATATTCTTTGATGTTGATGTCATTTTTTATTAATTCTTTTTTTGGTTGTAGTGTTCTAATTTTATTGCTTCCTGTATTTTCAAACATTTTTATCACCTATACTTAAAAAAATAAATCCGTGGAGATGGATTTTTCAACGGATTTAATCATGTTTCCATACTTTTTCTATGGACTTCTGTTAATATAAAGGACATCTTAGAGCGTTTGAGAAGTAATAGGGGATCCTGATAAGTAATGATAGGTGGTCATGATAAGTAATAATAGGGGGTCTTGAGAAGTAATCAAGAGGTACATGAAAAGTAATGTAGAGGGTAGTTGAGAAGTACTACTGAAATTTTTAAACAATAATACTTTACATGGATAAAGTATTAAAAATGTAGAAAAAAATAGAGGGGTCCTGAAAACTAATACCCTAGGGGTATTGAAAACTACTGACAAAAGTAATACAAAAATTACAAATAATAATAAAAATGGCAGAAAATGAAGGGGGGTCTTGATAAGTAATATTAAAAGCAGAATCATCAAATCCCAAAATAACAAAGATAATCTGATTATAAAAGATGGAAACATAATATTACACTAAATCAATGAATAACAAGAAATTATAAAATAAAATAATAACACTAATAAATTAAAAATAAAAAATAATATTTTTTAATATTTGTTAAAATAAACAAGAAGAAGATAAAAAAGAACAGAAGATTCATAGACAGAAAGAATAAGTAAAAAGTATTACAAATTTTTACTAATTTTTAAATAGAATTTTAATAAATATACTCCAATAATTAGGAAAAACAATGAAATGAATAAAGTTAAAAATAAAATAAGACATTTAAACAAAGAAAACATAAGACAAAATATGAACAATAATAATTTTAAATATTTTGACACAACGGCAGATATTGGAATTGAAGTTAATGACAAAAATTTAACAGACGCATTCAAAAACTCGGCACTAGCTACACTCAACTTAATCACAGATATTGAAAAAATTCAACCAAAAATATCTAAAAAAATAAACATCGAATCCGAAGATGAATACGCCTTGTTATATGACTGGATAACAGAACTTCTAATATACCTTGATAGCGAAAGTTTCATGGCATCACAATATGATATCTTCATAGAACAAAATGAAGACTCCCTAACTTTAAAAGGAAACATCCTTGGAGATACATACGACACAAACATATATAACTACAAGACAGAAGTTAAAGCCATAACATACCATGAAATGAATATTGAAAAAGAAGACAATAATATAAAAATAAGATTCATAGTGGATTTGTAACAACAAATTAAAAATATTGTAAATTACAAAGATTAAAAATAGATAAAATATTTAATAAAGTATTAAAAAAAAAAATAACCAAATTATTATAATTAACTGAGTGTGGAAACATGGTAGGTAAAGAAGATTTAGAAAAAGTAAGAGATGGAGTATACGAAATTCCATCATCTGCCAGAAAAGATATGAGAGTACCTGCTCGTATTTACTTAGATGATGAATCCGCAAAAACAATCGAGGATAGTGCAATAAATCAAGTAGCAAACGTTGCATGTCTGGAAGGTATACAAAAAAGATCAATAGGATTACCTGACATACACTTCGGATACGGTTTCAGTATCGGAGGAGTAGGAGCATTCGCAGAAAACAATGGTGTAATAAGTCCCGGCGGAGTAGGTTTTGACATAAACTGTGGAGTAAGATTAATCAAAACCAACCTAACAGAAGAAGATATTAAACCATATATGCAGGAATTAGTCGACCAGCTATTTAAAAAAGTACCTTCAGGTCTTGGAAGTAATGGTATAAAACACCTAAAAGAATCTGAAATTGATGAAGTATTACTAAACGGTGCACAATGGGCTGTTGAAAACGGTTATGGCTGGGAAGAAGACCTTAAATATCTGGAAGAAAATGGATGTATGGCCGGTGCAAACCCTGATTTAGTCAGTACAAAAGCAAAAAGAAGAGGAATACCACAATTAGGTTCATTAGGTAGTGGAAACCACTTCCTTGAAATCCAATCAATAGGAAACATATACGACGAAAAAACTGCAGAAACATATGGTCTAGAAAAAGATCAGGTTGTAATTCTTATCCACACTGGTTCAAGAGGTTGCGGTTACCAGATTTGTGCAGATAACCTACGTGAAATGGATAAAGTCGCAAAAAGATTAAAGATGAATTTACCCGACAGACAACTGGCATGTGCCCCAATAGATTCCGATGAAGCACAAAATTATTTACAGGCAATGGCAGCAGGTGCAAACTATGCATGGACCAACAGACAAATGATTCAGCACTGGGTAAGAGAAACATTTGAAGAAGTAATTAAGAAAGATGCTGACAGTCTGGGAATGAATGTACTATACGACGTTGCCCATAACATAATTAAAAAAGAAAGACATAAAGTCGGAAAAGTTAACAAAACAGTTTATGTTCACAGAAAAGGAGCAACAAGATCATTTGGTCCGGGCCAAAAAGAAGTTACACAGGAATACCGTGATGTAGGTCAGCCAGTACTCATACCAGGAAGTATGGGAACATGTTCCTATGTATTAGCTGGAACGGAAAATGCTATGAAGGAAACATTCGGTTCAACAGCACATGGAGCAGGAAGAGTGCTTAGTAGATCAGGTGCCAAACGTGAATTCACACCGGAAGAAATTAAACAGCAACTGGCAGAAAAAGGAATATTAATCAAAGCAAATTCATTACCAGTAATTGCTGAAGAAGCACCTAACGCTTATAAGGATGTTGACGCTGTAGTAAAAACTGCAGATGAAGCAGGCATAAGCAAACTTGTTGCACAAATGAAACCATTAGGTGTAATTAAGGGGTAATCTTGGATGATTGGTATTATCGGTGGAACCGGAACAAGTTCATTAAAGGAAAACTATCCAATTATTCGTGAAGAAAACATAGACACCAAATATGGTAAAGCACCAACTATCAGCATTCTTGAAATTGAAAACAAAGAAGTTGCATACATTCCACGACATAGCCAGGGACATAGTGTTCCCCCACATAAAATAAATTATAGGGCAAACATTGAAGCTTTAAACATCATTGGAGTAAAACAGGTTTTTGCAACAAATTCTGTAGGATCACTTGATACAAACATTGAACCGGGCAGTCTGTTAATTCCTGATAACTTCATTGACTTTACACATAATCGTGTTTCAACATTCTTTGATGATGAAGTGGTACATATTGACTGTACAGAACCATACTGTAACACACTTAGAGAAGTACTTATAAAATATGGTGACGTTCACCCATATGGAATTTATATTGCTACCGAAGGACCACGTTTTGAAACAGGTGCCGAAATACAATTTTATAAATTGATTGGTGGAAAAGTGGTGGGTATGACAGGTGTTCCCGAAGTCGTACTTGCAAAGGAAAAACAAATGTGCTACAGTAGTATCTGTGCTGTTACAAATTATGCAGCATCAATTTCACCCAACAAATTAACCATTACTGAAGTTGTTGATGCCATGAAAGATTGTGAAGAAAAATTAATTCAAATAATTACAAAAAGCATTAAAAATACTAATGATAATTTGAATTGTGAGTGTCAAAATACCTTAGATGATGCAATAATCTAAAAAATTATTTATGTTACAAAAATTAAAATAATTTCAAAGAGTTTTAATAATAAGAAGGGGTTGAATATGACTAATGAAATTATAAATGAAATTGAAGAACTTAAAAAAGAGAAAAATGCTATAATATTAGCACATAATTACCAGCCGAAAGAAATTCAAGAAGTAGCTGACTTTGTAGGGGATTCTCTTGAATTATGTATTAAAGCAAGTCAAATAGATGAAGCAGATATGATTGTTTTCTGTGGTGTGAATTTCATGGCTGAAACTGCATCTATTATCACTCCGGAAAAGAAAGTTTTATTACCAGATAATAGGGCAAACTGTCAAATGGCAGATATGATTTCATTAGAAGAACTTAAACAAGCTAAAAAGGAACATCCAAATAGTGAAGTTGTATTATACGTTAACAGTAGAGCTGAAACAAAAAGTGAAGCTACTATTGTATGTACTTCAGCTAATGCGGGTAAAATTGTATCATCATTAGATGGTGATGACTTTATTTTCGCACCGGATTATAACTTGGGAACATATTCAGCAAAAGCTTCCGGTAAAGAAGCAATAATTGTACCTGAAGATGGACACTGTTATGTGCACACAATGTTCAAACCAGAAGATATAGAACAAGCAAGAAAAGAACATCCTGATGCTAAAATTGTTGTTCACCCAGAATGTAATGATGATGTAAGACAACTGGCAGATTACGTTGAAAGTACTGGTGGAATGGTACGTCTAGCAAAAGATCCTGAAATACAGGAGTTAATTGTAGGTACTGAAATAGATCTTGCTACAAGACTAAAAAGAGAAAATCCTGAAAAGGAATTTTATCCGTTAAGACGTGATGCATTCTGTTTAACCATGAAACTTATTACTCTTGAAAAAATACGTGACGCACTCAAAGAAGAAAAATACGAAGTTGTAGTTGATGAAGAAATTGCAAACAAAGCACGTCTGGGAATTCAAAGAATGCTGGATTTATCACAATAATTATTCAACTTCTTCACACCCCATTTTTTTATTAAATTAAACAATCATTATAGGAGGGTTAAAAATTAAATTAAGCAAATTTAAACCTTCAATAAACTTATCCATTATTTGTGGAATTATACTTTTTTTATTGGGATTTATAATACTGTTCACAAATTACATTGACACATTTGTAACCCAGTTATTATGGCCCTTGCTTGAAGGTTCCTCCGAAGGAAAAACCGTACTGTTTTTATGGTTGATTGGAATAACGTTAATAATAACATCCATCGTCAGACAAGATACTGTATTTTGTGAAAAACTATATGAAAATAAGGATTCACATTTAAAATACTTGAAACTTATGATTATTCTATTGTTGCTGTGTGCTTTCATAGGATTATTTATTGAAGCATATTTAAGATATCAGTTTAATGTTTCATTTTTCACTGTACTGACATCAATGACCCCTTCGACCAGTACTACCAGTCCTATGCATTCACATGCCTACAAATCAGTACTTGGAATATTTGCAAATTATTTTGTTCCGGCACATGTAAATACCGGTTCATCAATCCTACAGTACGTGATGCCATATGCACTAGTCATAGTGGTATTCTGGCCTGTATGTTACTTACTTGGAATAATAAGCGTATGTCAAATGAGAAATTTAGATAGAATTGTTTCTATCATAGCACTTAATGTTGCACTTATCGGATTGATTGATGGAGGACTATTTTCACAGCCATTTCTGATTGGAACATTCTTCTTATTACTGGCTTATTTCTCCAATGGCCAGATTGATATTAGAAAGCTTTTCAATAAGGACAGAATTGAAGTTAAATATTTCATCTATCCCATAATCATTATGGGTTACATTTTACTTCTTGCCATGATAATAGAAGTTGGCGGCAGTGATACAACAGCACATACATTGACTGTAATAAATCAGACCGAAACTATTGACATGACAGAGTTTAATGTAACAAATATTGAAGTGAATGGAGATATAACGACATATACCATGAATTGTCAAACACCGGATAAGCAATTAATTACACAAGTATTTGAAAAATTTAAGGGAAAATCAGATTTAACCTTTATGTCGTGGAACTTTTATACATACCTGGATAATCCAACTATGAGAATGAGACAAAATCATTCTCAATAATTCTTCTTTTAAAAAATTAATAAGCCTTTTTACGGAAGGATAGTACTATTTCACCATTTTCATTTTCTTCCCATTCGACAATATCCTCAGATTCTAAATTATATTTCTTAATGTAATCTGTAGGTATCATCACCTGATTATTTTCATTAATCCTAGTTTCAAATTTCATGACTAAAACACCTTAATAAAGATTTAAGAGGGTATGAACAATTATTGAGTTTTTAGAATATTTGTTCATTAAACTCGAATTGAAATTTTAACTTTTATTCTATTTTTATGTTTGATCTATTATTTGTTTGTTGTTTGTTTGTTCTTTTAGTTCTATGTTGTGTATTTTGACTATGTTTTGTGCTGTGGCCATG
>CAZUHM010000094.1:0-8736 GCA_964620575.1 uncultured Methanobacteriaceae archaeon
TCGTAGTAAAACCTATAGGATTAACAGGTGGAAAAGGAGTTAAAATTGTAGGTGACCAGTTGGAAGATAACCAGGAAGCAAAGGAATACGTCAAAGAAATATTCGAACAAAAAATGGGTGGATTCGAAGGAGTAGTAATAGAAGAACTACTTGTAGGAGAAGAATACACAATACAGGCATTTGTCGACGGAGAACATTTAATAGCAATGCCTGCAGCACAAGACCATCCACACGCATTTGAAGGAAACATAGGACCAATAACTGGTGGAATGGGATCATACTCAGACACAAACCACCTCTTACCATTCCTCTCACAGGAAGAATACGATGCATCAGTAGAAATAATGAAAGAAACAATAGAAGCAATAGCAAAAGAAGCCCAACCCTACAAAGGAATACTCTACGGACAATTCATGATAACCAAAGAAGGACCAAAAGTAATAGAATACAACGCAAGATTCGGAGACCCTGAATCAATGAATGTTCTAGCAGTAATAGATGATGACTTTGCAAAAATCTCACAGCAGATAGTGGACGGAACACTAACAGACGCAAAATTCGAAAACAAAGCATCAGTATGCAAATACGTAGTACCTGACAACTACCCAAATACTAAAGCAGCAGACACAATAATAAAAGTGGACGAAAACAAAATAGAACAACTCGATGCAGAAGTATACTATGCAGCAGTATACCAGGACGACAACGACGATGTAAGACTAACCTCATCAAGAGCACTAGGAGTACTTGCAGTAAGAGACACTATAGAAGAAGCAGAAATTGCATGTGAAGAAGCAATCCAATACATTGAAGGAGATATATATCACAGAAGTGATGTTGCAACAGAAAAATTATTGGATGAAAAAATGAAACACATGGAAGAAGTTAGATTATAAATCTAACTTTCTTTTATTTCAAAGAAATAATAATAGGTATAAGTATGAATTCATTATTGGATGATTTTAAGAGTTATCAAGAAATTATGAAAAATATAATCAAGATCAATCCATTAATTTAAACGATTATTCAAATATTAATCCCACAACTTTACTTCCTTTGATTTTACATTGTGATTCGGACTCAAATTTTGATAATAATCTAAAAAACGAGATAAAAAATTTTCTGAAAGAATATTCTAATAAAAAAACAATATATTTCCAAAAAATAACTCCAGAATATAATTTTATATATTCTACATTATAGAATCTTTTTTCAAATTTTATTGGTAATATTAATGAAAAAAATACATTTTTTTACTTTTTTGCGGAGATGTTAAGCAATATTGACGATCATTCGAATTTTGATAATGCCTATGTTTTAGCTAAGAAACTTGATGAAAATATTATTGATTTATGTTTCTTAGATGATGGAGTTTCTATACCTTCGACATTGAATCAACTTAAGAGGATAATTTAACAATTTATGATACAACAAAAGGGTTATCGTCTAAAAAAGAAGAAGGAAGAGGTTTTGGATTACCTTCGACTATAAAAATCATGTCGACATTTGAAAAAGGAGAAATTCTTATAGCATCACGTAATGCTATTTATTTTAAAACAAATGATAATGAACTTTCAGATAATTTAAACTCTAACTTAATTGAAGGAACATTAGTTAGTCTTAGGTTTAATTCTACTATGTTGCCTAATATATATTCAATAATATAATTGAGGGAAAAACATGACTACAAAAACAATTAATATTTTTAGTAAATATGGTAATATTATTGGTATAAGGCGTTTGGCAGAAAGTATTTTTGATGATATTGATGAAGCAAATACCGAAATAATTGTAGATTTTGATAAAGTTGAATTTATAGGGCGTAGTTTCACACAGGAATATATACGACAGAAAAAAAGCAGACTGCTACGGTTAAAGAAGTTAACCTTAGTGATAATAATCAAAAAATGATGGATTGGGTAATAAGAACATGGAAATAATATTTTTAACTAAAAAAAGTACTGTTTCAACATTTCTAAGCTTTCTTATTCTTTTTTTATTATTTAATTTAATTTTTTTTACTCTTTTTATTTATTCGCTCTTTCTTAATTAATTGTTTTCTTGATATGATACTTTTAATATATATTTACTAGAAATATTCAAACATGAAAATCATATTATTCCAATTATCACATTTCAGAAAATGATTTTTATTCATTGAATATTGCATCTTACTAACATAATACTGCATCTTGCAGATAGCAATAAACAGGCCTTTATATACTCGGCAACTTAGTATAATTATCGAAGAAAAAAGAATCTCAAAAAACAATCAGGGTGATATTATGTTAGAAGATAATTTATATAACAGGGCAGAAAAAAAAGTTGATGAAAAACTAAAATTCTATCGTCACTTGTTCAGTTACGTGCTCGTAATTGCCATACTCTTAATAGTAAATGCAATATTCACACCTGAATACTGGTGGGTATTATGGGTAGCACTCTTCTGGGGACTTGGCGTTTTAGTAAACTTTTTAAGAGTATTCATATTATATGACAAATTTGATGATTCATATAGAGATAATATGATTGATAAAGAAATGGAAAAAATGAGAAGATAAAACACAAGATTTAATCTTCCACATAATGGGTAATGTGTATGAAAGTTCAGTTATTTGTTTCGAAGGACATTGAAGAAGCTCATGCCGAAATATATACTGATGTTTTAACAGACAATATTCAAAAAGCGATGCTTCTTCTTGAAGATGATTTACTAGAAGAAGATGAAAACAATTCAATTCTACCAGTTAAAAGTGGACAGGACATTGTTCTTTTAGAATTTGAAGAGATTTTCATGATACGAGTAGAGGAAAAACAGACTAAGGTATACAATCAGAAAAATGAGTTCGTCATTAAAAAACCATTATACAAAATAGAAGATACCTTGGATTCAAACTTTGTTCGCATATCAAAATCCACAATAGTAAATTTGAGAAAAATAGAAAGAGTAGCTCCATCATTAAGGGGAATGATGTTTATTGAGCTAAAAAACGGTTTAAGGGATAATATTTCAAGAAAATATTTGTCCGATTTTAAACAGGCATTAGACTTGTAGTATAAATAAAATATTTTATTGGTAAGTGAATATTATGGATAAAAGTATTATAATAAAAAAACTGTCCATGGGCGCTTTTGTTGGCTGTTTTATAGTAATGTTGGTAATGACATTGGGTTCACTCTCATATGGTCCGAAAAATGTTGTTTTTACAGGTGTTGAAGTTGTCAACGCATTCCTCGGGTCCATTGTTGTCGGTTGGGCATTTTCATTGGCAGGAACGGTCTATGATAAGGATGACATGGCTTTTCCACTTCAGGTAATGATTCAGATGGGAACAGGTATGCTTGTTCTCTTTGCAGTTGCAGTTTACTTAAAATGGATGCCGATAAATCTGGGTATGGGACCAATCATTACATGGGTTGGCATTGCCATAATCTTTGCAGTAGTGTCCTGGCTGGGATTTTACATATATTATATGTTATTGGCACGAGATTTAAATAAAAAAATAGAAGAATCAAATGTTTTTAATCAATAACTCTTTTTCATCATTATTTTTTTTGGATAATTAATTAAATTTAAAGAAAAGAAGATGTTGAAGCTAATTTAATTATAGCTTCCAGATATCATGTTAATTTTTCAGAAATTGATTTAAGCTCCACTGCTTGTTGGTACATATGGGATGATTGCTTCAGCCAGCCTGCTTATAGGCATGGTCTGTAGCCAAACTTTTCCGGGGCCTGTTAATGTGGTGAAGAATAATCCTTCTCCGAATAGTATGTTTTTAACTCCTTTAACTCTTTCAATGTCAAAATTAACGGATTCTTCTAATGCAGCTATGTGTCCAGGGTCTACCCGTAATTTTTCTCCAGGTTGCAAGTCACGTTCAATAACTTCCCCATCAATTTCCAGGAAAACAACTCCGTTTCCGGTAAATTTTTGAAGAATGAATCCTTCACCACCAAATAATCCTGCTCCTAATTTCTTTTTAAAGTACATGTCTATATTCACGTCTTTTTCAGCAGCTAAGAATGCATTTTTTTGGCCGATGATTGAATTGCTTCCATTCAGATGTATTGGCATAATTTTTCCAGGGGTACGTGCTGCAAATCCTATTTCCTCATTGTCCTGTTCTGCTGTGAAGAAGTTTAAGAAGATTGTGTCTCCGGATAATGCTCTTCCAAATCCTTTTAAAAGGCCTCCTCCAGTATTGGTTTCCATTTTTATTCCTGATGTCATGTATGACATTGCTCCAGTTTCGTTTTGTATGGTTTCTCCTTTCTGTAGTTTACATACTACTAAAGGAAAAGAACCACCTCTAATTTCGTATTCCATTGATATCACCTATAGTCTTATATATGTTCTACTATATATAGAATATTTCATTATTATTAATAAAATTAATGAATGCTTTAATCAGAACATTATTTAATATAAGACGCAAAAAAGCTCTAAACTTCTAAAAAACAGCATAAAAATAGGAAAAATAATTATTGGAAGCCAATTGCAGAATAATCTTCTTTAAGTCAAAATGATATATTAAACACTTTCAATTAATTTCAAGAGGAGATAGAATGAACAGTCCATTGTAACCTATCTTTCCATTAAGATAACAACATGTCATATTCACTGAATTAAATATGAACCACTTTATTATCCTAATCTTTTTTAACTAATAAGTACATACTAATATATTATTTATTATTTAATTTTCATTAATATTTAGGGAAGGATAATATGGAAAATTTATTGTCAATGACGGATGCAAAAGATGAAATTCACAGCATTCTTGATATTGCATCACGTCTAAAATCAGGGGAAATACAGGAAAAACCATTAAAAGACAAATTCCTGGGCATGGTTTTTGAAAAATCATCCACTCGTACAAGAGTATCTTTTGAAGTGGGCATGCACCAGCTTGGAGGTACACCATTATACTTATCCAGCAACGATCTTCAGATTGGTAGGGGAGAACCAATCTCCGATACCGCAAGGGTACTTTCAAGATTCCTGGACTGTATAATGATACGTGCAAAAAGCCATGAAACAGTTGCCGAACTAATAAAATATTCAGACATACCAATCATAAACGGGTTAACGGATAAGGAACATCCGTGTCAAACATTCGCAGATTTACTAACTATTAAAGAACATTTGGGTGACTTTAATAAGAAATTTGTTTTTGTCGGTGACGGTAACAACGTATGCAACTCATTACTGTTGGGTGCAGCTTATACTGGAATGGACATGACCGTAGCATGTCCGGAAGGATACGAACCAGATGAAGAAATCTATCAGTTAGCACTAAAAGAAGCACAGAAAACAGGTTCAACCATCAACATAGAACACGATGTAAACAAAGCAGTAGAAAATGCCGACATATTATACACTGATGTCTGGGTAAGTATGGGTGAAGAGGAAGAAAAAGAGGAAAGAGAAAGAATCTTCAAGGACTATCAGATTAACGCACAGCTACTGGGCCAGGCAAATGAAAACGCCATAGTGATGCATTGTCTTCCTGCAATAAGAGGTCAGGAAATATCCGATGAAGTAATGACATGTTCCCAGTCTGCCATATGGGACCAGGCAGAAAACAGGTTACATGCACAAAAAGCGATTTTATACACTATGTTAAAAGAATAAGAAAATAATGATTAAACACCTTCCCCCTACTAATAATTTTTTTTGAGTGATAGTAATGTTATCTAAGAGAATCATTCCATGTTTAGACTGTGATTTACAAGTTCCGGAAGGACGAGTTGTTAAAGGAGTGGAATTTAAACAAATACGTTATGCGGGCAACCCTGTTGAACTGGCAACAAAGTATTATGAAGATGGAGCAGATGAAATAGTATTTCTGGACATCACCGCTTCACACGAAAGACGTTCAACAATGGCTGATGTCATTAAAAAAACTGTTGAAAACGTATTCTGTCCGATATGCGTCGGCGGAGGAATACGTGAAGTGGAAGATTATGTTAACATGCTAAAGGCAGGAGCAGACAAATGTTCTACAAACACGGCAGCAATACATGATCCATCCCTAATAAACAGAGCATCAGAACATGTTGGAAGTCAGGCCTGCGTAATCGGAATAGACGCAAAAAGAAGATATGTTGACAATCCTAGTGAATCAGATGAACACATATACGTTGAAACTGACAAGGGCTACTGCTGGTTTGACTGCAGCATCTATGGAGGACGTGAATTCACAGGAATCGACGCCATCAAATGGGCAATAGAATGTGAGGAAAGAGGAGCAGGAGAAATACTGCTTACCAGTATGGACAGGGACGGAACAAAGGTAGGCTACGATCTGGACCTTACAAGGGCAATAAGCAGAAACGTATCAATACCGGTCATAGCATCAGGCGGTGTGGGAAACCCTGAACATATCTATGAAGCATTCAGTAGTGGTGAAGCGGATGCAGCACTGGCAGCCAGCATATTCCACTTTGACGAATACCCAATACCTGAAGTAAAAAAGTATCTGAAAGAAAAAAACATACCAACAAGAATCTAATGGAGATAAAATAAACAATGACTCTAATAGTAAACATAGTTACGCCTGAAGGAATAGTGATGGCTTCAGACAGTAGGCAAACAGAAAGAAACATCAAGGATTTCACAAGAATATCTACCAACACAGCATACAAACTCTTTGAATTGAATGACAGAGTAATTGTTGGAACAGCAGGCTTAGCATTTTTTGCAGACAGTACAGGCATAAGAAAGAATGTGTCCGAATATATCGAGGAATTCAAGAAGGATAACAAGCTGGACAATTTATCTGTTGAAGAAATATCAAGGAAATTACAGGAATTTATCAATAACAAGTATCCCTGGGAAAAACAGCTGGACATATCAGCACAACAACTGGAAATAGAAGCCGAAAGAAATGGTGAAAAGATATTGTCACTGGAAAGAAAAGTGGACTCCATAGATTTTAAGATAAAACAGCCATCAGGCAGGATAAAAGAGGGACACATGAATATTGAACCTGTAAATCTCTTGGTGAGTGGATACAACTCCGATGGAACAACAGAAATCTATGAAGTAAATTCTCCCGGTGAAAGAATACTTAAACGTAAAAACAATGAGTTCGGATGTACATGGGTAGGACAGGGAGATGCAGTTTCAAGATTAATACTGGGCTATGATCCTAAACTTTTCAAGTTGCAGATGATAAAATCCATGAACAAAAACTCATTAAAGGATTTGAAAGCACAGGTCAGGGGTCTTGAATATTATATTCAATGGAATCTGATAACATTGCAGGATGCCGTTAACCTGGCAGTGTTTTTAATCAATTCAACATCAGTCATCCAACAGTTTACTGATGGAATAAACATGGATATTGGTGGAATACAGGCAGTAGGCGGACCAATCGATGTTGTATTAATAACCAAAAATGGAATAAAATGGATAAACAGGAAAGAAATAACTTTCCCTGAAAACATTTAACCTCCCAAAATTAACTACTTTTTTTAGGAAGATAAAAGATGATGTCAGGACAATTTACTATAGAAAACAATGAATACTCCGGAGACTTTGATTTAACAGTAACCATGAACTCAGGACAAACCAGTCAGCCTCCATGGTATAATGAGGATAACAGGTACTATGAAGTATTGAAAATCAACGACAACAACGTACTGGTCGAAGTAGAACAAAAAAGTCTAAACGATGATTTAATCGTTAATTACTGCTGCGAAGAGGAAGCAGATATTGAAGAAATCCGGAAAAAAATATTCTACATATTCGATCTTGATTACAATATTACAGAAATCTATGACTATCTGGATGATAACAACGAATTAAAGGAAGTATATCAGTTCAATAAAGGTTTAAGACTCTATAAAGCACAATTTCCCTATGAATCAATAATATCATCCATATGTTCAGCAAACAATTCCATAAAAAGATGGACAAAATCAATAAATGACATAAAAAGAGCACATGGTGAAGAAATAACATTTAACGGAAAGAACTACTATCTCTTTCCATCAGAAGAAAAATTCATAGACATACCTGACAACGATGAAGGACTAAAAAGCTTTGGAGTAGGTTATAGAAGTTCATACATGCTAAACACAACACAGACAATACTGTCACAGCCAGATTATCATCAAAACATAGAATCACTTTCTTATGCCGAGGCATTCAATAGGATTCTTGAACTGGAGGGTGTAGGGCCAAAAGTTGCAGATTGCATACTCCTGTACGGATATAATAAACATGAAGCATATCCTGTGGATGTATGGATAAACAGAATAACGTCCCACATTTACTTTGAAGGAAAAAAACAGTCCAATAAAAAAATAATGAACTTTGCACAGGAACGTTTCGGCCAATATGCAGGTTACATACAGTTATACCTGTTTAATTACGCACGACTAAGTGGATTAACAGAAAAACTGAAATCTCAAAAGTAAATCAAATAAATATTGGAAAATGTATTTTGGAGGGGAGGGAATGAATATTTCATAAATTCTAATTAATTATTTGTACTTCTTTATTATTATATGTTTAATTATTTTTTCAGTCATCGATAATGACTACTTCATTCATAACATCGCCCTGTCTTATTTCATAGACAACGTCCATACCATCGATTACTTGACCGAATACGGTGTGTACACCATCAAGATGTGGTTGTGGGGAATGTGTTATAAAGAATTGACTTCCACCAGTATCTTTACCAGCATGTGCCATGGATAATGCTCCTGTACCATGTTTAT
>CAZUHM010000095.1:0-8734 GCA_964620575.1 uncultured Methanobacteriaceae archaeon
AATCCTTTAAATTCAAATCGGTACTTGTTTTGTAATGATTCAATCCATATATTATTCATTTAAATCCTCTCCAAACTATATTAATAAAATATTTTTTTTTAGATTATGACATTAAATATTCTTTCATTGTTTTCACTTTTTACTTTTACAGTAATCTTATTTCTTTTAGTTAATGAAAATCCCACTCCACTTAGTTGATTTTCTGTTTTTTCAACCTTTGAGGTTGATGACAACGCTTCAGTAACAAGCCTATCATCATGTAAGTCATTGCAGAGATATTCATTAAACCATGGTCTTGCTTTATCTTTATTTACACAGTCTTTGAGCATAAAGAATATGTGTTTATTTCAAACACTGTTGTTTGCCCAATAATTTGGACTGTAACATATAAGTGAAACTTCTACAAATGTATTGTATTCAACGTTCCATTCCTTCTGATTTGTTGATTGTGAATCTAACAAGGGTTTTAATGTAATATCATTATTATTATTTAATTTTACTTTTGCCACATCAATATATTCGTCCTGTTTTACTCTAAATGGATAGCAGAAATCATATATTTTTCCATCAAATTCTATTTCAGCAGTAAATCCATCATCTCCACCACGATATGAAAATTGATGTACACGGAATAAGTATTCACCCTTACTCATCTTATTTTTATATTTGTACTGAATGTTTTCAACAGCAACTTTTTCCGGTTTTGGATTAATTATATCTACATCCAGCCAACCACCTGTTTTTGTGCTTTTCATGTTACTAAAGAATATTTCATTACCGTCAGGTTCTGTGCAATGAGCATCCAAATCATTTTTATCCCAACTACCCGTATTCCACTGTATTGAGAATCTTAAGTCAACATCAACATCACCATCCATCTTTTTAACTCTCTCTTTCATAAGACTATCAGCTATATTATTGATGTATGTCCAACTAAAAGCATTATCCCATTTAAACATACTCGGAGCATCAGGATGAATTGGTGCAATAAATGATACAAAATTATTTCTAAACTCCTTTGACAGGTATAGTTCAACTTCTAATGCAGTTGGAAGTATGTTTTCAACAAATTCCTTTAAATTAATGTCCTGTGCCTTTTCAAATTTTTGAGTTTTATGTGGAATAAACTTAGTAAGTTTAGAAAATATTCCTTCAGATTCATTGAGTACTGGCTTAACATTCCGGTTAACAAATAATATATCATTAATATTAATATCTGATAGATGTGCATATCTTCGTGCTAAACTATCTGAATAACCTAATTTTTCTATTTTTCTCTGTGCTATTTCAATCATCTGTTGATTCAATACTGGTTTAGGTCTTTGATAACTTGTTGGTGAAACAATCTTTTCGTATTTGTTTACAGCATTTTCAAGTGCCATACCCTCAGTAATATCAGTCAATAGTACGCCAATGACACGATTTTTAATCTTGAACATTATTGGTCCCAGTTCAATACTTTTTACCCAGAAAAAAGTGTTAGCATCATTCACATTTATATTTTCATATTCTATAAGACATTCCTTGAATATTTCCAGAAAAATTTTCCATTCACTTGCCCTGTATAAACTGTCTGTTCAATAAGTTCCAGAACAACATTAATGGCATCTATTGAAATTTTTGATATGGAACTTTCCAGCACTATCCTATTAGCACGAGCACCCATTATTTCACCATGAGTGCCAGAGAATTTTTCAGGAATATCCAAATAGAAATGGTTATACTTAATAATTGTACCATCTTCTAACATCTTTCTATCTTCTTTTGTTCCTAATCTTTTAAGATCGGTTAAGAAGATATCTCTTATAGGTGATTCCTTAATTTTTTTGTCAAGAATTTCAAATACACTTTTAAGTTCAGGTACGCATTCACATCCGAATAGGGTAATGTATTCACATGTTTCTTCATCAATTGCAACTATATTAGATGCTTTATGAAAGAAATGACGACATTTACTACACTCATATGCATTATTTGAAGTATAAACAGGATTAATATCATGGGGAATATTGTCCAGATACATTTTCCAGATTTCATCCCATCCAAGTTCCACAACAAATAACTTTCTTGTGGCCATATTTTGATTAAAATGTTCATACATCTTATTTATTTGCTTTACAAAATATTCGTCAGAAATTGTATTCACCACCTTTTAAAAGCATTTCACTATTATACTCATTTAAAATCTAATCTATTTATATTAATGAAATAAATTTATTTATACAAGTATTCAAATCAGCAAATAAATTGGTTCAATACAGTAAAATATATTTTATTTACTTGTTATACATAATAATATAAGTTATAAATTGATTAATAATTTTTAATAGGATACTAATCTTTTTTCATAATTTATTAATTGCATGGGAGACTTTTTAATGTTGGAAAGCTTCTTTAAACTTGAAAAAAACGGTACAAATGTAAAAACAGAAATTATGGCAGGTGTAACAACTTTTCTTGCAATGGCTTACATTTTAGGGGTTAATCCTGCAATGTTATCAGATGGGGGAATGCCAGTTGCTGCAGTATTTTTCTCAACGGCGTTATCTTCCGGAATTGCTTGTATAGTGATGGGACTGGTATCTAATTATCCAATAGGTCTTGCTCCTGGTATGGGTATGAATGCATTATTTACTTATACTATTATACTTGAAATGGGTAATTCATGGCAGGCTGCTGTATCGGCAGTTTTCATTTCTAGTATTATATTTTTTATTATTACCGTTTCTGGTTTAAGAGAGGTAATACTTAATGCTATACCGGTTGATTTAAAATTAGCTATTGGTGCTGGAATAGGATTTTTCCTGGCATTTATTGGACTTCAAGGTTCGGAAATTATTGTTTCAGAACCATCGACAATTATTGGAATGGGTTCATTAATTGCACCTACAGCTTTATTGGCAATTATTGGGATAATAATAACACTAATATTATATGTACAGAAAGTTCCGGCTGCAATATTTTTTGGATTAATAATTACATCTATAATTGGGGTTGTATTTACTTTATTGGGATATGGTGCAGGACTACCTGGAATGCCAGTAATTCCTACAGAAATAATATCATTTAGCTTTGATATGTCTATAATTGGTGGATTTTTAACAGGATTTGGGGAATTGTTTTCAAATATTCCTAATTTAATAATAATTCTTTTCTCATTACTCTTTGTAACTTTCTTTGACACGACTGGTACATTGATTCCATTAGCTAAGGAATGTGGGTTTGTTGATGAAGAAGGAAAAGCAGAAGGAATAGAAAAAGCATTCCTCGGAGATGCTATAGGTGGTATAATTGGTTCTGTTTGTGGTACCAATACATTAACAGCTTATGTTGAAAGTGCAACAGGTATAGGTGTAGGTGGTCGAACTGGTTTAACTGCAATAGTTACGGGATTAATGTTCCTTTTATCAATACTATTTGCACCAGTAATCTTATCATTATTTACCTCATCAGTTACTGCATCAGCACTTGTAATTGTTGGAATATTAATGCTAATTCAGTTAAAGGATGTTAATTGGGATAGTATTCCGATTGTTGCTTCAGTATTCATTACTATAATTATGATGCTATTAACATATTCAATTTCATTGGGTATTGCCTGGGGTTTTGTAATTTATGCAATTGCTAACTTTGCCACAGGAAATACTAAGGATATTAATTGGATTACATGGATAATGGTAATTATATTTGCATTGTTCTTATTTGTAGGTTTATAATTAAATAAACCTATATTCTTTTTTTGAAGACGAAAATGTCTTATCTTTCTTTTTATGAAAATATCTCTTAGATGTTAATCCTTTAAATATGATATCATTTCTTTCTATCTGTTACGTTTAAATAAAATATATTTCATAGTAATATTTTTCTCATGTATTTGAAATTTATTGGTATATGTACACCAAATAATAAAATAATGATATATGTTTTTTATCATCTACAACATCAATTATTTCTTTAACCAAAGATTATTTCGGGTCTTCTTAAGTATAATTAATACGGCTATCATTTTCATATTCAAATAAATGTCATAATCCACAGTATTTATATTTAAGGTTAAAAATGACTCTTTTAGATTAAACAAAAAATATTCATAAATATTATTAAAAATAAATGAGTATACATATGTTTTAGTATAAAAAAGGAGTGATTGATTCTTTAAAAAAAAATATTTTTCAAGTACTCTATTTAATAAATATTAATTATAAAATGATAAATATAGAAAATAATTTAAGAGGTGGGTGGATGAAAAAATGTCTTGGTTGTGGATATGAATGTGCAGATAATGATAATGTTTGTCCGATGTGTGGTAGAAAGTTTGGCATTAATGTTAATGTAGAAAATTTATACCATCAATTTAAAAGTCAATTTAATGCTAAAAATCAACAACAATCCTCTGATGATTTCAATTCAACTGTTGAATCAAATATCACTAATAATGATATACAAGAGTCAAAATTTTCACATCTAATGGCTCATAATGAAGGTAATAAAATATTAAATTCATTATGGATACTGATTTCATTTATCCCATTTATAAGTGGTTTTGGAATTATTTATGCAGGTAAAAAAACCAGTAAAAAGAGTTGGATTTTTGAAGGTGTGTTATACGAATTACCGGTAATATTCCATTTTGTGTTAAATTCATCAACTTTATCATTTAGTTTGGTATTTTTATCACTAATCATATCTATTATTAGATCTCTGATGATTCTTCCTAAATATAGAACAATGTTAAATGTAGAAAATTATAAAAAATTGGATCATAAAATTCTTAGTTTTATATTGTTTCTGTCATCATTAATTCCGTTTTTAAATGGTATCGGTTTTATATATTTTGGAAATAAATATTCTAAGTTCTATTTAATGGTGGGAGTCCTATTTGAGATGCTATGGGTACTGGAGATAATATCATTAAATTTCATACCGATAAATCTTTACTATATTGGAATGCTTTTTGGAATAGCAACAGCATCATTAATAATATCAGGAATGAGTATGATTTCTTTTAATTTTGATTGTGATGCATTATACCATTACGCAAATAATTCTACAAAAAAAATAAACGAAAACGATAAAAAATATATTGAAGATATGTATGACTATTATAAAAATCAGTTAAATGATGTTAAAGAGGTCTTTGATTCTAAAGAAGAAAAAGTTCGAGATTTAATAAAACAACGTTTTGGAACGGGTAATATAACCAGTAACAGATTCTTAGCTATAGTTGACAATTCACATGAAAATGTTTATAAACAATTAAATTATGGGAATGACTTAATAAATTATACATCAGAACCATCACAGCAAGTTGAAGAGGAACTTTTAGAAACAATAAATTATATAAATTCAATAAATGATGAAATGGAAAAATTGACTGTAGAATTAATACTTAAGCATGATGTTAAATCAGATGATAATATTGACAATTTAATAAATGACATGGAAGATTTAATAGATGACGTAAACAAATATGAATAAAAAGGTGGTTTGATGGCAGAATTTTCATTAGACATAAATGATATAGAAAAAGATGTTGAAAAAACATTAGAAGAAGAAAAATCTAATTTACCAACAGATAAAATACAAAAACAAGCAGATAATAATGCAATTGCTATCTTTGAAACAGATTTAAATGATCTTGATCAAAGAGAGGATATTGTCAAATCAATTGAAAACTTTGGTGCAGAACCCATTAACAAATCTTCAGAAAAAAACAACTACTTATTGAATATGCAGCTGAAAAATTATACGCAGGGTGGAACTGAATCTGAAAATGTGGGTGATAAACTAATAGAATTAAATCGACAGGTTAGAGAATTAGATCCATCAAATGTTGACTGGGCAAATAATGGTATAATGAGTAAATTTGTCAATCCTGTTAAAAGGTACTTTGATAAATATGAAAGTGCAGAAAGTGTCATAGCCAATATTATTAAATCATTGGATCAAAGTAAGAGCGTATTGAAAAATGATAATATTACCCTGTTATCTGAGGAATCCAGCTTAAGAGAAACAACTAAAAATTTAATGATAGATATTGAATTAGGTAAACAGATGGATGCATCAATTGAGGCTCAAATAGAAGAAGCTAGAATAAAAGGTGTAGAGCAGGAAAAAATAGATATAGTAACTGAAGAAATATTGTTCCCTCTTAGACAGAGAGTTATGGATATGCAGCAAATGATTGTCATCAACCAACAGGGAATTATTTCATTAAACGTTGTAAGAAGAAATAATAAAGAGCTCATAAGAGGTATAGACCGTGCTAAAAATGTTACATTAACAGCCCTTAGAACAGGGGTTATGGTTGCATGTTCATTATACAATCAAAAAATTGCCATGGACAAAATCAATGTTCTTAACTCAACAACAGCCGATATAATCAGTTCCACATCCAAAATATTAAGAGAACAGGGTACTCAAATACAAAAAGCAAGTACTGAAACAGCACTGTCACCAGAAGTACTTCAAACATCATTCAATGAAGCATTAGCTGCTATAGAAGATATTAGTAATTTCAAACAAGAAGCACTTCCTAAAATGCAAGAAACCATCAATACATTTAATACTATTGCTCAAGAAGGACAAAAAGCAATAGATAAAATAAATACAAGAGATATTTAAACTTCCCATATTTTTTTTGATATTCAAAGAAATTGATAAAATTATTTTTCTATTTTTTTAGTATTATTTTTTTTGAATAATTATTTTTTAGTGTTAAAAATATTTTTAAGAAGAAATAGAAATTAACATACACTAAAAAAAGGTTAAAAGAGAGTAAATCGTATTGTTCTTAAGTATTCCGATCCTTTAGCCGAAATGTTAGAACAAAAACAATTGCCATAAGGATAGCTGTTACAATCATTACGAAGGACATAGTATCTTGAATAATGATATTTACAATGTTCACAACAGTGCTGTCGGCTTCAGCATCATTTATATTATCTATTGTTTGAAAGTTGTCAATAATTTCTTGATGAAACGTATCATTATCTGAATATTCTGGAGCATGGATATCTATTGCATGAGAAATACCTTCGAATACTCCAAGAATAAGAATTACTCCGATAATTGCTGTACCCATTGATTCTCCTAAAGACTGGCCAATTGAAGTAATACATGATGCATTATTCTGACTTTTCGCAGGAATGTTGAATAATGCAATATCCACATTTAAAGCCATTATAATACCAAATCCTGCTCCTAATACAAACATTCCGGGCATTAAACTTAGAGGTGTTGTATCCAATCTAAACTGAGTGTCTAAAATAAGACATCCAATAATTGCCAATATACTACCTACTGCCATTAGGGTCTTATGACTGAATTTTTCAGATAATTTAGGAGTTACCATTGAAAGGATAAGTAAACTTAAGGTTAACAGAAGTATAGTCAAACCTGTGTCAAATGAAGATAACTGCAATACGCTTTGTAGATATATGGAAACTGCAAATAATCCCCCTTCCATTGTAAGGAAACATATTAACATAATTATAGTACCTACACGTAAATTCCTGTCTTTGAATAATTCCACATCAAGCAATGGAGTTTTACCATTTCTTTTTCTTCTGATTTCAAAGAATGCAAAGATTAACAAGACAATAATACCTAAAATTATTATCATGCTGTTAGTGATATCTTCTGTTAATGTTAAAATACCGAAAATTAACAAAATAAGACCTATAAATGAAATTATAGCTCCAGTAATATCCAATTGATTTATAGATTCTGTAGGTATGAAATTAGGTATTTTATTTTGCAATAGTAAAATTAAGATAACGACTATTAATTCACATGCGAATCCATATCTCCAACTGAAAAATGATGTCATTATCCCACCGAATAGTGGCCCGATAGCTGATGCAATTGCACTCATTACACTAATGATTGCCAATCCATTGTACGTTTTTCACCTGAATAAGTTCCACTTATAATGGAAACAGTGGCAGGTAACATAAATGCCCCTGCAATACCTTCTATTACTGCCCATCCAATAAATAACATTGTTGCACTAGAACTTATTGCTGCAGTAAAATGTCCCAATTCCATAAAGTGCAGCTCCTATTAAAAACAGTTTCTTTTTACCAATTATGTCCTGAAGTTTAGCACTAATTAACATGAATGCTGCAGTGATGAGAGTATAAAATGACATGGTCATTTGTATGGTAGTTACATCCGTATGCAAATCAGCAACAACCTGGGCAATACTCACATTCATGAATGTAGTGTCTAAAGCTGTAATAAAGGAAGCAAAAGCCACAACTATCAGTGGAATCCAAGAATATTCCTTAATTGTTTCATTCATATTTTTTTCTCCAAATTATTCTTATTTTTAAGTATAACAACGTAATTAACTTTTGTCATGCTTAAAATTATAGAATATTAAATATTTTTTACTCTATTATTATTTTATCAATTATTCTTTTATATAATTTCCTTATCAATCTGTAATATTATTTTGATTCATGAGTTCGTGAATTGAAAGCATATAATGTAACTGAGGATATCTAAAAAACATTTCAAATAAAAAAAGATAGTTTGTGACTTAGAAATATATTTTCACGTTCAAATAGAAAAAACTCATTAGATTAAAGGATTTGGGATAATAGGTACAAAATCGGAAATTTTATATTCTTTTAACTTTATAAATATTAGTATAGCTTTTGTTTTTGAAATTAAATATATTAATGTATTAACTTCATTTAACATAGCAATATAATCATTTTTATTGTAA
>CAZUHM010000096.1:0-8670 GCA_964620575.1 uncultured Methanobacteriaceae archaeon
GCATTAATCATCACCACTTTCTTTTTTTAGATAAGCTACACTTATATTATCGTTTCCCCCTCTTGCATTTGCTTTTTTTATTAATTTTTCTAATGCTTCTTTTGGTGTAGGCTCTGTATTTAGTACTTTTTCTATTTATTAGAATATCGCAGCTAATTGGAATATATTATTGAATATTTTAAGTAATGATTTTGAATAAATTGTTATTCTAAGTATAAGGAAAAATGAGGTGGAATATGAGGAAATTAGGACACGATAATCAAGAAGAATATAATCGTAGTACTATATTAAATAAGGAAAGGATAAATAAACAGCCCGAAAATCATAAGGGAAATATCTCAGAAATTATTCGTAAAGATTTTCGTGCAGCATTTACCAATCCGATAGTAGTTCTGGTATTGTTGGCAGTGATAATGTTACCTTCACTATATGGTTTAGTAAATATTTATGCTTGTTGGGATCCTTATGAAGAAACAGGTAATGTTCAATTTGCTATAGCAAATGAAGATAATGGTTCTGAATATCAGGGAGATAGATTTAATGTCGGAGATAAACTGATTGAATCTTTGAAGGAGAATGATGATTTTGACTGGCAATTCGTCACGGCCGATGAACTTCGTTCGGGAGTTCATGATGGAAAATATTATGCAGGTATAATAATTCCAAAAAATTTCAGTGAGTCAGTTGTTTCAATTACAACAAGTCATCCCCATTCAGCTGAATTGGAATATATTGTTAATGAAAAATCAAATCCTGTAGCAGCTAAATTAACTGATGCAGCAGCTAAGGCTGTGTATAATAAACTTAATGGTCAAATAGTATCATTTATAGATGTTGCAGCTTTAGAAAAAATGGGAGAATTGCAGGAAGGTTTAGCAACTGGTGCAGATAAGATGGAAGATGGTGCCGATCAATTGGCTGCAGGTGCAGATAAAGTTGCAGATGGTGCCAGTCAACTAACTGATGGTGCTAATCAAGTTGCAAGTGGTTCCAATCAGTTAGCAAGTGGAGCTCAAGCCGTTTCAACAGGAGCAAATACTTTATCAGTAGGTTCAGTCCAGTTAGCTAATGGTGCTGACCAAGTATCCAGTGGTGCAGCTCAAGTAGCAGATGGAACACAACAAATAGCTGACAAAACAAATGATATCTATGCCATATATTTAAAAATCAGAAATGCAATTATCAACACAACTGATACATATAAATTAAGTGATGAGGTAGATAAACTGGATAGTGACACTTCAAAAATAGCTAACGAACTTGATGAACTGGATAAGGATTCATTAGACCTTTCAAACAATGCATTGAATTTATATGTGGATGCATATAATCTTTCCAGTAACGCCAGTCAATTAGCAGTTAAATCAAATAACATTGCTACCAGGACTCATGATTTAAACAACAGGTTCAGTAATGTATCAGCACACATATCCAAACTCAATAATGCCGTTAAAAGTGGATCTGATAAATCAATTATCATAGAATTACTTGAAAAGATTGATAAAGAATTCAATGAAACAGATCAAAAGATTAATCAACTAAATGATGGTGCACATCAAGTAGCTAACGGTTCAAGTAGTGTTGCTTCAGGTGCAAATGAAATAGCCAGTGGTTCTTCACAATTAGCAAGTGGTTCTTCACAATTAGCTGATGGTGCATATGAACTTGCATCAGGTGTACATGTCTTGTCAAACGGAACAATTGAATTAGCTGCAGGTGCTGAATTATTAGGTTATTCATCTGCTTCAGCATTAAGAAATGCATCTGATGAAATAGGAGTTGCAGCTGAACAGTTATCCGCAGTAACAGAGTTGGATACTGATGATGCTGCAGATTACTTCTTTTCACCGGTTGTTCTTAAAAGACATGAAGAATTCCCAACCAGTAACTATGGTTCACAGGTAGCTCCATTTTATTTGGTATTATCCATGTGGGTTGGTGCACTTATTACAACAGTAATGCTAAAAACAGGTTCTAGTGTAGGTACAAAATACAGACCACAGGAAGTTTATATAGGTAAATTGGCATTGTTTAATCTTGTTGCAGTGTTACAAACTACAGTGACTATAATTGGATCATTACTTCTTGGAATAGATATAGCAAGTCCGTTAATGTTCTTCCTGTCTTGTTACTTTGTATCGGTAGTATTCATGGCAATCATATATTCATTAGTATCAGTATTTGGTGAAGTAGGTAAAGGTATAGGAATCTTACTATTGGTATTCCAAATCTCAGGTTCCGGTGGTGTTTATCCGGTTGAAATTATGAACAAATTATTTGGAATCATTTATCCGTTCTTGCCGATGACTCATGCTATTACAATGGTTAGGGAAGCTCAACTTGGTTTGTTATGGAATAATTTCTTGCCAGCATTTGTATTCCTTTTACTGTTGGGTGCAATCGTCGTAGCACTTTCAGTTCTTCTTAAACAAAGATGGGACAGACGTACAAAGTATTTCGAGGATAAATTGGAGGAATCTGACTTATTTAATTAGGATTCCACTTTCCCCCTCATTTTATTATTTTATATTATTTGTTAATTTTTAAAATTTTTATTTATAAATCTGACTATTTTTTAATCATTTAACGAGTGATTTCCTCTTTTATAAAAACAGTTCTTTTTATGGGGTTTATTTATTACGTATTCTTCTCTTAAAAATAGTTAAATATCTTAACGACTAATTATAAAATCATCTATTAAAAAAAGTATTAATTGGAGGTTATAATTCTTTAAATGCTATTTCCATAGCTTCTAAAGTTTTATCAATATCTTCTTTTGAGTGTCGTCCTGATAAGAAACAGCATTCAAATTGTGATGGAGCAATGAAAACTCCATTATCAAGTAAAGTATGGAAGTATTTTAGGAATCCTTCACTGTCGGAAAGCTTTGCAGTTTCATAATCAACAACTTCCTTGTCTGTAAAGTAAACTTGGGTCATTGATTCAACACCATTGATTTGGAAATCTAGATTTAAATCTGTGATGATATCGGACATACCACTTCTAAGATATTCTCCTTTATCATGTAAATCTGTATAGAATTTATCATCTAATAATTTAAGACCTGCAATACCACCATTGATTGATACAGGGTTACCACTAAAAGTACCTGCCTGGTAAATATTTCCACTAGGTGCAAATTGTTCTAAGTATTCCTTTTTACCTGCAATAGCTCCTATTGGGAATCCACCACCTAATATTTTACCGAATGTAACAAGATCAGGTGTGATGCCATAATGTTGTTGAGCTCCACCTTTACTTAATCTAAAACCTGTGATTACTTCATCAAAGATTAAGATGATACCGTTTTCTTCTGTGATTTCTCTTAAGAACTGTAAGTATCCTTCACGTGGAGGAACACAACCAATATTACCCATTATAGGTTCAACAATGATACATGCAATTTCATCTTTATTTTCGTTGATAATGTTTGTCATTGCTTCTTCATCATTGAATGGTGCAAGAATTGTGTTTTTAGTAGATTCTTCTGGTATTCCTGGAGAATCTGGTTTTCCTGCCATTCCTGAACCTGATTTTACCAATACTGCATCGTGTGCACCATGGTATGCTCCTTCAAATTTAATGAATTTGTTTCTTTTTGTCACTCCTCTTGCTAATCTAATTGCACTCATTGTTGCTTCTGTTCCGGAATTAACAAAACGAACCATTTCTGCACAAGGGACTCTGTCAATTACTTCTTTTGCAAGTATAATTTCTTTTTCGGAAGGAACTCCGTAAGCGGTTCCTAATTCTAATTGTTTTTTGGATTCTTCAACTATTGTATCATTTGCATGACCATAAATTATTGGTCCGTAACCTAGACAATAGTCTATTAATTCATTTCCATCAGCATCGAATAATTTGGAACCTTTTGCTTTTTCAACAAAGAATGGGTATGGTTTGAAGGCTCTGATAGGTGAATCAACTCCTCCTGGGAGATAATTTACTGATTCTTCATATAATTTTTTTGATTTATCGAAATTCAAAGTATTAGCTCCTGTTTAATCTTTTTTTCTGATGTTTAATAATGAGTTAATTACTGCAACTGCGATTGGTGTTCCACCTTTTGGACCGGTTGTAATCACATAAGGTATGTCTGTCTGTGATAATGCTTCTTTAGAATCTGCTGCTCCAACAAATCCTACTGGAACTCCAGCTACAGCTCTAGCATCCATTTGACCTTCTTCAACTAATCGCATAACTTCAAATAATGCTGTAGGTGCATTTCCAATTGCTACTACTCCTTTAAAACCATCTTCTGCTGCAATTCTCATGGCTGCTGCTGAACGGGTAATTTCTTCTTTTTTAGCTAATTTGATTGCTCTTTCATCTCTAATGTAGCACATTACTTTACCGTCATAACGGGTAATTCCTGATTTAACCATATTGATGTCAGTAAGAATATCTTCTTTATTGTCGAAACAATTTAATGCAGTTTCAACAAATGTTGGTGAAATTTTAACTAATTTGGCATATTCAGGGTCGGCTGTTGAATGAACTACACGTTCAACTATGTCTCTTTCTTCGTAAGTTAAGTCTTTTGTTTCATCATCAATTAATGATTTGATAATTTCTCTACTTTTGTTAGCAATATCATAACCTGGTTTTGTTGATGCACCCATATTATACATGATTTCACATCCTTAAACAAATTATTAAATTAATATTTTTTCATTATTTTTCTCTATTATGTTGTTTATAATATATGATTAAACTATTTAATTATCTTTTTCTAAAAGATTTTTCAAGAATCCTTGTATGCGTTTAACATAACTTGATTAGAACTTTTTCTCAACATATTAAAAGTTCACATATACATATATTGGAAAGTAATTATCATATGATGAGTTTAGTCTTAAATATATGATAATCAATATCTTTATTGGATAGTATGTGATGGTTGAAAAGCATTATTACTTAGAAAAATACTAAAAAAGGATAATACAAATATTATATTTAATACAATACAGTCGATTTTTGAATAATTATTTTTTGATAACATGATAATATTAAGACGTAACAAGAAAAATGTTGAATTATATCCTATTGGACCGGCTAAAGGGGCATTAAATAGTGAACGTCAACCCCTATTTTTTGGATATTTTAAACTACAGGAAAATAATGGTAAAATAAGACCATACCGTTTCATTATTCAGCAGGATAATATTGAAACACTCAAATCTCCAAAAGAAGTCATTCGAATACTAAGAAAACAGAACGTTCTATTAGCCACAAAGGATGAAGATATTGAATCAATGTTAAACTCTTTGAACATTCCATTTCAACATACACTCATATGTAGGCACTGTACATTTGAAGGAAATATTACCATACTCAAAAAATCATCATCATACAAACTGTACGGAGAATATATTTGTAAGAAATGTGCATTGAAAGAAATTAAACGAATAATGCACTTAAGAGGATATGATGAAAGATCATTTTCCAGCTTCAAAAAATTATTGGCTAAGACCAATGACTTAGAAAAAGTATTGCAGGTATTCGATCCAAAGTTTAATCCAATCAAAAATGATGATTTAACAGTATATGACAAGATTAAGGTCAAGAAAACAAAATATCCTAAGATTAAAATTAATCAGCTTAAAATACCAAAACGACTGAAGAAAATCTTATCACCAAAGGTCAAACACTTACTACCAATACAGATATTATCACTGAATGCGGGATTGCTTGAAAATCAAAATTTACTGGTAGTGTCTGCAACAGCATCCGGTAAAACATTAGTAGGGGAATTAGCAGGAATACCAAAAGCCATGAATCATCAAAAGTTCATATACCTTACACCATTGGTAGCATTAGCAAACCAGAAATACAGGGACTTTAAAAAACAGTATAAATCATTGGGATTAAATGTTGCAATAAAGGTAGGTTCCAATAGGGTAAAGGCAAAGGGTGAACTTACAATCACTAACAAATCAGTAAAAAATGCAGATATAATCGTGGCAACCTATGAAGGTCTGGATTTTTTACTTCGTTCAGGAAACTATCATCAGATAAAAGGTGTTGGAACAGTAGTAATTGATGAAATTCACATGCTTGATGAAGAGGAACGTGGACCAAGATTAAACGGTCTTGTAAAAAGATTACTAACTATATTCCCCAAAGCTCAATTAATTGGTTTATCTGCAACTGTTAAAAATTCAAAACAAATAGCAAATGATTTTGGAATGAAACTGGTTGAATATAAGGAAAGACCAGTACCTCTAGAACGGCATCTAATCTTTACAAAAAATGAGTTTGAAAAGAAAGATCTTCTGGGCAAACTTGCTAGAAAAGAGTTTGAATCAAAATCATCGAAAGGATTTAAGGGACAGACAATCATATTCACTAATTCACGTAAAAAAACACATTCAATAGCCCAACAAGTAGAAAAGAAAGGAATTACAACAGCTGCTTACCATGCAGGTTTATCCTATTCTAAAAAAGTAAAAATAGAAAAAGATTTTGCAAAACAGAAAATTTCCACGGTAGTTACAACAGCAGCACTTGCGGCAGGTGTGGATTTTCCCGCTTCACAGGTATTGTTTGAAACATTGAGAATGGGAAATAAATGGTTGACAAACAATGATTTCTCACAGATGTTAGGTCGTGCAGGAAGACCATCCTATCATGACATGGGAAAAGTATATCTTCTGCCGGAAATAGGTAAAGAATTTGACAACGAATCCGAAGAACAGAAAGCAATAGATTTATTGGATAGTGATGTTGACAATATTATAGTAGAATACAGTGAAGATGATACTGTTGAACAGGTATTGGCAGATATTTCAGCAATCAGAAATCCTAGACTTGATGAATTGGAAGAAAAATATGAAAAAATTGATACGCCAATAGTATTTGAGGACGTAGTTAACATGCTTCTGGATAATAAGCTGATTACACAACACAGAAGCAATGCTGACATATACTTGCCTACCAAGTATGGTAGAGCCACTTCTGTTTCATTCTTAAATATTCCCAAAGCAGAGTATATTCGTAAACATTTGAAACAGAATCCATTGTTGATTGTTGAACATCTTGAACCATTTGAAAGTGCATATATTAGTAACAGGTTATCAAGTAGACTGTCAACTGCATTAAAGACAAATATCAGTTCACGTTTATTTGCAGATTCAAATAGGGATATCATAACATCAGGTGATGTTCTTTCAAAGATTGATAGCATTTATGCTGAAAAACTAATATCCTTCCAGATAGACTTTATGACATGCGAATGTAAGGAAAGCCCATTCTGCAGGTGTTTGGAGAAAAACGTTTCAGATAAAATTATTAGGCAGAGATTGAATGGTTGGAGTCCGAATACCATAAGTAAATATTTCATGTCAAACTATGATATTCATATTTATCCGGGGGATATTTTCACTTGGTTGGATGCAGTAATAAGGATGCTGGAAGCAATATCCAGGATTAGTTTGGCTTTCAACAATAAAAAAACTAGTAATGAATGTAAAAGGTTAATTAAAAAGATAGAATTAGGTAGATAATCATAGTAATGATTTAACATCTTCTATGATTTTTTCTTCTGCATTTTCAAGTAATTGTTTTCCGATTTTTTCATCTATTTTAAATCCATGTTCTTCAATGTATTTTGCTTCATTGTCAATGATTGGTTCATTTTTTCTAGCCAGGGTTAAACCGACCATGCCCACTTCAGGATGTTTTTCGAAATTGCTATGTTCTTGTATTTTTCTTTCATCGATAATTCCCAGTATTTTACCCATTGACAATTCACCGGTACAGGCATGTGGTCCTTCATTTTCTATAATTGAATTGTTAAATATTATTTCTAATTTTGTTTCTTCAGCTATTTTTTCTATTTCATCAATTATCAGATTGTTTCCGCCATGTCCATTAACAATTATTACCTTTGAAATGTCCAGGGAATCTCTTGCATTAATCAGTTGTGGAATCATTTGTTGATATATCAATTCATCCTTTTTCAGGTGGTGGCCATGTTTAACATAATCATATTCTGTTGCAGCGTAGAATATTCCAAGGAATGTTACACCGGTTTTCGTTGCTACACTTAATGCAACATTGGCAGCTATTTTTGAATCTGTATCTATGGGTAATGCAGATCCGTGATTTTCTCTGTGTGAACCAAGTGCAATAATACCAATTTTATGCACATTTTCGTCAAGTACATTACCTGAAGCATATTTCAGTTTAATTTTATTCATCAAATAAATCCTCTTATATGTTTAGTTCCCAGATTTGATCTCCGACATAATGTAGGTTTTCAATAGCTTTACCTTTGTTGTTTTCAACCATTTCTTTTCCACTAATCAGGCTTGTTCCAATGGCTAATGGTTTATGGTGCGTTTCTTCAATAATAACTATTGTTTCTCCGGCTTCAATACTTTCATCTGCATCTACAATACCTGGTGACATTATGTCTGCACCTTTTATTACGTAGTTTATTGCTCCCATGTCCACTGTAGCATATTTTGTTGTTATTTCTTCATTTACCATGGCATGTAATGTTGGAATTGTTTTGCCGTTTATCTGCATAAGCAGTGGTTGGCCGTCAATCAGTAAAATATCCGGAAATTCATCTATTTTAACTAGTTCTACTTGTGATTTTTTTGGTATAATTTCCTGATAATTACCTAATTCTTTTTTTATTTCTTTAATTTTCTTATTTTTTAG
>CAZUHM010000097.1:0-8595 GCA_964620575.1 uncultured Methanobacteriaceae archaeon
TATGCCTTGGTAGTGTAGCGGATATCACGAGGGACTGCGGATCCCTTTACCGGGGTTCAAATCCCCGTCAGGGCATTACTTTTTTACACTTATTTTTAATGACATTTAACACAAATTTAATGATTAACAAATTATTTTAAATACTTCTTTATATTACTATTTACATACTATTTAATAGATAATAATAAAAAAACTACGTAGGGGAATGTTATGGTAAACATAGGAATATTGGAAGTAGATGGAGTTCTAACATTATATGAACATTTTGGACATTTACCGACAAATGTTGTTAAAGCAGATGGAAGAATAGAAAACGGAAAAAAAGCACACGAAGAATTGGATGGACTCATAATTCCCGGTGGAACAATAATGGAATCAGAATCATTAACACCGGAACTTGCCGAAGAAATAAGACTCATAAACGATAACGACGGATTCATACTTGGAATGTGTGCAGGATTCCAGATTTTGGCAAAGGAAGTTGATGTAGGAAGAAATTCACCAGTACCAATAATCAGGAAAGGACTGGGACTGCTGGATGTAACATTCGAACCACTAATAAACACAAACAAAGTAGAGGCAGATGTTGTGGATGATACAACACTCTTTACAAAAGGACTGAAAGACACAACAGTCACAGGATTTCACTGTCACACATATGGAAAATTAGAATCCAACGACAAAAACGTAATCTACTCAAATATTGTCAGAGCAAACTACAAACACAAACCATCAAGAGTACTCTCAGGAGTAACAAACAAAAAAGGAAACATACTCGGAACAACAGTACATGGATTACTCGACAATAACCAGGAAATAGTAAACAACATACTCGAATACATAGATGCTACAGACAAATACGAGGAAATTAAGGAAAGAAACAAGAAAGTGCATGATAAGGTATTCCATGAAATAGCAATAAACACAAACACCCAATACATTCCAAGAAAAGAACACCCTGAAGTACCACCAATGATAATGCTGATGGGAACAGGATCAGAATCAGGAAAAACATTCCTGGCAAGTGGAATAGTGGGAGCACTACGTGAAAGAGGAATACACACCTACGTTGTAAAAGTAGGACCTGATATAAGGGACTTGTCACCATCACTATACATGAACAAGGAAAAACTGCATGAGTATGCATCAATAAAAATAGGAAACATAGGATGGACTCCACTGGATCAGGTAATAGAAAGCGTCAAGGGAAAAGGATATGACCTTGTACTGGTTGAAGGAGTAATGAGTGCGGCAACAGGATTATTGAATGAAAAAGTACCATATTCCACAGCAGAAATAGCATATGCAGGAAACATACCGGTAATAATGGTATCAAGTGTAAGTAAGGGTGGAATAGAAACAGCGGCAATAGACATAGAAGCACACATAAAGCTACTCAAAAAGATGGACATTCAAACCAAAGGAATAATACTAAACAGAACATATGATGAACAAATTGTGGCACACGTAACAGACTTCCTATCAGACAAATCAGGAATAGACAAAGAAAACATTTGGAGCATAACAAAAGCAAAAGTGGAAAACAAAGGAAGAGTACCTGAAGACTATCTTCAACTGGAAAACTTCACAAAAGCAGCAAAAGATGTTGTTAACAAAGATCTTGACATAATGAAATTCGTTGAATTGGCACAAATACCCAAATTCAGGAATTATTTAACATTTGAAGAAATAGTTAACATATATAAGCAATAAAAGAGTAAATACTAAAGAATTATCTAAAATTCTTCAGATTAAATACTTTAGAAAGGTGTGTAAACGGAAGAAATTTCTTAACCTTTTTTTTATATTTCTTCTTTAATTGATTCTAATTTTTTCTCTAAAGTATCTTGTTTTATAATCATGCCCAAAATATTAGATAAATTAAGCATATTATCAACAACTATTAAGTTCTTAGCTTGTAAAAGAGAGTATATTGTTTTAATATCTGATGCAGGTATATCGAAAGTTTCTCCATCAGTAGTTTCCCATTTGGTTTCATATTTAGTGTCTTGGCTCTGATTCTTAAAAAGTTTAACATATTTAGGGTAAGCTTTAATAATTGTTTCATCTGTTTGAACTATTGGTTCTGTAATTTTGTTCTGTTCAATTGTTGAGATTTGAATTAGTTTCTCAGGTGGTATAATTTTTAAGTATTGATTTTCTCCAATTTTTCTTAACATTGATTTGGTTACAGTTGCGGTAGTAACTAGTTCATAGTCATTTGCCATTGTATCCCTCCCGGAATACGTTATAAACATTCGACTGTCTTGTTAATGCTATTAATGATTATTAAATGCTGTTTATAATTCAATAGTATTAAACATTATTTCTATCAATATTTTTAGTTTTCATGTTTAATATGCTTTATTGTATGATGCCCCTCTAATCATTTATAGAAACAATAACTTTTGAATCATCACTCAAATTCATACTTTCCCTCAATTTCTCTGGAGCCACAAACTCAATGGTATCTATTTTATGCACGGTTTTAATCGGAAAAAGGATTGCACCATTCTTTGAAATCTTTTTGTCAATTGTGGATATGGTGGCATCTAAAAAATAAACATCACCTAAATTTTCATCACCTTCAATAATTTTCAGTTGACTATTATATTTCTCTTTCAGATTGATTTCAACATCATCATCAAGCTTAACATTCAAAGTACCATTAAATGGTATAAAGCCAAGCTTACTATGATATTGTTTTTTATAAGTATCCTTTTGCATGAACATGCTTGCTTTTTTTAATCCTGATATAACAGTACCTTCAAAATTTAACATTATACACATACCTTCTTTTCAAAATATTCTCTAATATAAACCTTTATTAATTGATTTTTAAATAATTTTATTATTTTTGAATAACATAAATAATAATATAATTAACAAAACATAAAAAATATAATCAATAATTTTAAATAATTTACTAACAAATGATAAAAGGGGCAATTAAATGAGCGTACGCATAGCACTACCTTCAAAAGGAAGAATAAGTGGGCCGGCAATAGAATTACTGGAAAAAGCAGGAATAGGTTTAACAGACAATTCAAACAGAAAACTATTTTCACACACATTCGACCCGGAAATAACAGTAATGTTCACAAGAGCAGCAGACATACCCGAATATGTCAAGGATGGAGCAGCAGACATGGGAATAACAGGATATGACCTTGTCAAAGAAAAAAAAGCTGATGTTGAAGTACTGGAAGACCTAAAATTCGGATACACAAGACTGGTAATAGCAGCACCTGAAAATTCAGGCATAAAAACTGTAGATGACCTAAAAAATGTTAAAACAGTAGCAACAGAATTTCCGGAACTAACAAAACAATACCTCCTCGAAAACAATATCGATGCAGAAATACTGGCATTAACTGGAGCAACAGAAGTAGCACCTCTAATAGGAGTGGCAGATGTAATAGTTGACCTAACAAGTACAGGAACTACACTTAAAATGAACCACCTCATGGAAATCGATACAGTAGTGGAAAGTTCAGTAGTTCTAATAGCAAACAGGGACAGTCTGAAAGAAAAATATGAAAAAATAGAAGCAATACAGACGGGGATACTGGGAGTACTGCATGCAGAAGGAAAAAAACTAATCATGGCAAACGTAAAAAAAACCGATCTTCAAAAGATAAAAGAGGTCATGCCTGGAATGGGTGGTCCAACAGTATCAGAAATTTACGGAAATGATGAAGTGGTGGCCGTACACTCAGTTATTTCAGAAAAAGAAGTATTCCACACAATAAACGAACTTAGAAAAATTGGGGCAAAAGACTTGCTGGTACTGCCAATAGAAAGAATTCTTGAAGGAATAAACTAGACTTGATTCGTATGAAATATATTAGATATCAAACACCCTCCGGCCAAAAACATACTGGAATAATAGAAAACAATTTAATATACAGATTAGACTATGATTCCGTGATAGAAGCAATAAAAAACGAAGAAATAATAAAAGACACATATAAAAGCTCAGCAACGGATCAGTTAGATGACGTAAAAATATTGGTTCCGGTAGATGCAAGTAAAATTGTCTGTGTAGGACTAAACTACAGTGATCATGCCGATGAATTGGAAATGAAACTGCCAACAGAACCGTTACTGTTCATGAAACCATCAACAAGTCTTGTGGCCTCACTAGATGAAATCATCTATCCTGATGATACAGAAAAATTAGATTTTGAGGCAGAACTCGGAATAGTCATATTGTCCGAGACAAATAAGGATAACAATGATAAAATAAACATAGCATACACTATCATAAATGATGTGACAGCAAGAGACTTGCAGGAAAAGGATGGACAATGGACAAGGGCAAAAAGCTTTGACACATTCTGTCCGACAGGGCCTGTGGTTGTTACAGGAATAGACCCGTCCAATCAGAGAATATACTCAAAAGTAAATGGAAAAATCAAACAGGATTCAAACACTAAAAACATGATTTTCTCACCTGAACAGTTGGTAAAGTATGTTTCAAACATAATGACATTAAATGAGGGAGATTTAATAGCAACAGGAACACCACCTGGAATAGACCATCTTAAAAAGGGAGATACTGTAAGTATTGGTATTGAAGAGATAGGTGTTCTGGAAAATATAGTAAAATAGATAAGGAGATAATAAAATGGAAATTACTGAATATACTTGTGATGTATTAGTTATAGGCTCTGGTGGAGCAGGATGTAAATGTGCAATAGTTGCAAGCAAAGACAATCAAAACGTAATCATGGTTTCTAAAGGATTAACATTCAAATCAGGATGTTCCATGCTTGCAGAAGGAGGATACAATGCAGTATTTGGTTATGTTGATGAAGGTGATTCCTTACAGTTACACATACTTGACACACTTAAAGGAGGAGCTTTCCTAAATGACCTGCATTTGGTGCATGAACTGGTAGTTGAATCTCCAAAAAGATTAATAGAACTTGAATCATATGGTTCACTATTTGACAGACAAGATGATGGAAGATTAAATCAGAGAGCATTTGGTGGCCAGTCATATAGAAGAACCTGCTTCAAGGGAGATGAAACAGGCCATGAAATGATGTTGGGTCTAAGAGAAGAAATAATCCGTGAAGGTGTTGACACACACTCTGAAGTGATGATAACAAAACTACTCTTTGACAAAGAACATACAAAAATAGTTGGAGCAATGGGAATATCACTTGCAGACTCATCAATAGTAGTATATCATTCCAAGACAACAGTAATAGCATCAGGAGGATGCGGATGGCTGTATCCTGTAACATCAAATGCTGTTCAGAAAACTGGTGATGGAATAGTCATGGCATATGAAGCCGGTGCAGATATGATGGATATGGAAATGGTACAATTCCATCCAACAGGAATGGTATCACCACAATCACGTCGTGGAGTATTAATCACTGAAGCAGTAAGAGGTGAAGGTGGACATCTAATCAACAAGGATGGAGAAAGGTTCATGATAAATTATGACCCAAGAGAAGAACTGGCAACAAGGGACGTGGTGGCAAGGTCAATTTACACAGAAATACAGGAAGGAAGAGGAACAGAAGAAGGAGGTGTATACCTTTCAGTAACACACCTTCCTGAACAGCAGGTTAGAACAAAACTTCAAACAATGGTTCGACAGTTCAAGGATGTTGGAGTTGACATAATCAATGAACCGATGGTTGTAGCACCAACGGCACATCACTTCATGGGTGGAATACGAATAGACGGAAACTGTGAATCAAATGTTAAAAACCTATTTGCTGCAGGAGAAGCAACATCAGGAGTACATGGAGCAAACAGGTTAGGCGGTAATGCATTAGCAGACACTCAGGTATTTGGTAATATAGCAGGAATACAGTCAGCTCAAAGAGCAAAGATGTCAGAAATAGAAAATCCCGATGAAGAAGAAATACAATCGGAAATTGATAGAATAAATAACTTACAGACAAGTGGTCAATACAATCCGGAAGATATTAAAACAGAAATAAGAAATATCATGTGGAAATATGTGGCTATAGTACGGGATGAAGAAGGATTAAAACAGGCTCAGAAAGAATTGGATGCTGTTGAAGAAAAATCACTTGACATGAATGTGCAGGACTACAAAGAGTACAATAATAACTTGGTCAGTGCTTTGGAAGTAATAAGCATGATAAAACTGGCTAAACTAATAGTTCAATCAGCATTGCTTAGAAAAGAAAGTCGTGGTGCACATTATCGTATTGATTATCCGGACAAAAATGATGCAGAATACTTGAAAAGTTTTGTATTAAATAAAAATGGTGAAGTAACCACTGTAAAACGCGGATTATTTGATGAATAATAATAATTTAAAAAAAGGATTTGATGTGAAAAATTCACATCACTCGTTTTCTCTATTTTTTACTAAAGTTTTTTTGGGTGTTTATATTTTTTCTAAAGCACTCATAGAACTTAATATTTTGTGATCTTCTTCTGGTTTTGCCTGTAACTGTAATCCGACAGGTATGTCATCAACACTTCCTGCTTTCATACTGCTTGCCGGAATACCTGTAATGTTTGCAAGTACTGTTAATACATCATATGCATACATGTCCATTGTTTCAATACTTTCACCAATCTTATGAGGTAATTTTGGAACTGTAGGTCCAGCAATTACGTCAACATCTTTTAATAAATCATTGAAATCATTACGGATAAGGCTTCTTGCCTGTAATGCTTTGTTATAGTATTTTCCACTGAACTCTTTCTGGCTTATGTATGAACCAATCTGTATCCTACGGGCAACTTCAGGACCACAAACTTCTTCTATTCTTTCACCATATTTACGTCCATCATATTTTCTGGTTGCAGAGAAAAATTCAACGTAGTTAATCAGATAATATGTTGGTAAACCAAGATCAATATCATCAAATGTTAGTTCTTTGATTTCTGCACCTAAACCGGACATTTGATCTATGGACTTGTTTATCACAGAATCAATCTTCTTATCAGTTACTTCCATAAATTCTTTTACAACACCGACAGTAGTTCCTTCAAGTGTTGTGTTGGAAACGTCATCCATGAAAGGTGTTAACTCCTTGTTGATGGTTGTTGTGTCATAAGGGTCATATCCTGCAATAACGTCCAACATCAATGCAATACCTGTTGTATCATTTGCAAACGGACCTATTTGGTCTAAACTCATGGCTAAATCCAACAATCCCTGTCTTGAAACCATACCATATGTTGGTTTAAAACCCATTACTCCACAATGTGAAGCAGGATTTCTAATGGAACCACCAGTATCTGAACCTAATGCAATATCACACATATTTGCTGCAATAGCTGCTGCTGAACCCCCACTGGAACCACCAGGTATGTGATCAGGAGCATTTGGATTGTTTGTAGGACCATACATTGAAGTTTCTGTTGAACTACCTGCTGCAAATTCGTCCATGTTGGTAAGACCAACAATCACACCATCTTCTTCAAGAATTCTGTTAATGACTGTTGCATTATAACTTCCCTGATATTCTTTAAGTGTAGGTGATGCTGCAGATATTATTAAATCTTCGACATTGATATTACATTTTATACCAATCACTAAACCAGCCAGTTTACCAGTTTCTTCACCATTCTTTATTCTGGTGTCAATGTCTTTTGCAACTTTCTGTGCTCTAGATAAATCTAATTCAACAAATGCATTAATATCATCATTTTTTTCTTCAATAACGCGATACATTTGTTCCAAATTTTCTGTTGCTGTCAATTCTTGTTGTTTAATTGCTTCTACTTTCTCTATTACTTTCATGTATTCACCTTTAGTAAAAATAGTTGAATATTATATGTATCTATATATGTCTAAACAATCTATTATATTTTTTTTTAAAAATTTTAGTGTAACTTAAAATTTATATGTATGTGAAAATAAATATTATATTATTAACAGGTATGTACTTAAAAAACTTGATTAAAATTTATATGGAATTAATAGTCTTATACTCACAGTACTATTTATGAACATTTTTAAGATCAATATATTAAAATTTAATGGGTGCAACTTGTTATTATAAATATATTTATAAATGATATTTATAAACAACAAAATAAAACTTTGGAGTTTAAAAATAAAACTCTATATAATAATATTATTATAAAAGGTGAACAAATGGATCTTATAGAAAATTTAAAAGCAGCATTAAACGGCGACGAAGTAGAAAAAGTACCAGCAATCAGTGCAACTGCAGCAGCAGTTATTGAAGCATTCCCTGGAGCAGAAGTATCCTGGCCATCAGCACACACAGATGCACAAGAAATGGCAAGATTAGGTATTTCATTACATGAACAAGCAGGATTAGAATGTGCTAGAGTACCTTTTGACTTAACCGCAGAAGCTGAAGCATTCGGTTGTGAAGTTGACTTAGGTGATATGGAAGCAACTCCAACCTTAAAATCACACGCACCATTTGATGACGTAGAAGATTTAGATATTCCTGATGATTTCGCAAACCAAGGTAGATTACCAATCATCATTGAATCTATTGAAATTCTCAAAAACGAACACCCTGAAGTACCTGTAGTAGTAGGTATGGCTGGTCCATTCACATTAGCAGGTCACTTATTAGGTGTAGAAGACTTAGTAAAAATGTTAAAAAC
>CAZUHM010000098.1:0-8371 GCA_964620575.1 uncultured Methanobacteriaceae archaeon
ATTCTTAGGTACCGCATTATTAATGTACTGTATTATGGCAGCAGCTGTAGACGGTCAAGCAAAAGATGCAGCTTTAAGTATCGGTTTAGTATTAGCAGGTATCATCGTAGCAATCGGTGGTTTCAGCGGCTGTGGTATTAACCCTTCAAGGGTATTCGCACCTATGCTTATGAACACATTAGTAGGTACAGCAGCACCTTGGGAATTATTCCCAGTATACTTAATTGCACCAATTGTAGGAGCAATCTTCGCGGTATACCTATATGACTACTTGAAAGTAGAAGCATAAATGCTTTTGTAATAATTTAATTATTAATTTCTTCAACCCCTTTTTACAAAACTGTTTTTAAAATACTTTTAATTATTTCTAAAAAATTATTATTTATAAAAATCATATTTAATTATAGAATAAGTTTTTTTAATAGGGAAATTATTATGACTTCTATAATTAGTGAGAAAAATATTAAAAAATATGCCAGTACTGTATTATTAAGTACTGTTGACGAATTATTTGACCATAAAACAGATTTGATTAATGATTTTTATGCGGATGTTGTTAAAAATAATAAAAGAAATAAACATCTTAAAAATAATTACAAAGATAATGAAGTTGTTGATGAAGTTATCTTTGAAGAGTTAGAAAAAAGTTTCACACAGAACGATATTGGTAGGGTTTTACAGTCCAATATGGTCAAAGAAAATGACCGGGCAATTGAAGATTTAGCTAATATTCTAGATGAAAAACTTAAGCCAATAGCATATGATCTTAGAGTTTTATTCAATGATAACAAGAAGTATGATGAATTTAGAAAACTCGTTACAGAAAACCTTGTAGTTTCAAATTTAAATTTAAATTCTTCAGCAATAAAAGCATTAAAAACTATGGGGATGACTGGTATCGAAACTGCAAAGATTATTCAGTTAATAACTGAAATTGATAATTAAAAATAGATAGAATAATTTGTTTAAAACAAAAAAAATAGAGAATCAATCATCTTCTGATTCATCTATTTCTTCTGTTACTTGAACAACAAAATCTTGGAACTCATGTTCTCCCCTGTTTCTTGGACAAGGTAATTCATTTTTAAATACTTTTTTTATTTTACCAGGTCGTCTAGAAAAGACAACAATTTCATCTGATAGAAATACAGCTTCTTCCACATCATGTGTTACAAAGATTACTGTTCTATCATTTTGTCTCCAATTATTTACTAATTGTTCTTCTAATTTGTGTTTTGTTTGAACATCTAATGCACTGAATGGTTCATCCATCAACAAAGACTTTGAATCATTGATGATAGATCGGATTATTGCAACTCTTTGTTTCATACCGCCTGATAGTTCATGAGGATATTTTGTTGCAAAATCTCTTAGTCCTACAGCATCAAGATATTTGTATGCTCGCTCTTTATTTTCTTCTTCAGGTTTACCTGCAATATTTAGTCCAAAGGTCACATTGTCAAGTACGTTTAGCCAAGGAAATAATGAATAATCTTGGAAAATAAAGCCACGTTCATTGGATGGAGCTAATACTATTTCACCATCATCTTTAATTGTACCTTCATCCGGTTTTTCAAACCCTTCCATTAATCTTAGTAGAGTTGTTTTTCCACAACCTGATGGCCCAATAAAGCATACAAATTTTCCAGTTTCAATGGTAAGATTAATGTTTTCTAATGCATTGATTTTTTCTCTTTTACCTTTAGAAATAAAACTTTTTGATACATTTTCTATTTCAAATGTCATTATCTCACCTACCAGAATATTTGATCTTGTATTTTAGTGAATATATAATCAAATATTATTCCTATTATTCCTATAACCAACATTCCAACTACTGTTGAACCTGTATCAAATAAACTGGTTGAAGTTAAAATCATGTATCCTATTCCTGAGCTAGAACCTATCATTTCACCCGAAATCGTACACATTAATGCTATTCCTATTCCAACCTTTAATCCTGACACAATGTATGGTACTGTAGCAGGTAATATTACTTCAGTTAACATTTGCATATTAGACGCACCGAATGACTGTGCTGCTTCTATTAATACGCCCCTAGTTCTATGTACTCCATCAATTGTTGAGACTAATATTGGAAATACACAACCCATGAATATTATAAATACTGCTGGTGCCGTTCCTATTCCGAACCATAAGATTGAGAAAGGTATCCAAGCTATAGGAGGAATTGGTCTTAATATACTGATTATTAAAGTACATAATCTTTCTAATCTTCTTGACCATCCAAGTATTATTCCCAATGATATTCCAACAAGTGCTGCTAAAAATAAACCAACTAATACCTTATATAATGTATCAATTATGTCTTTTAGTAGTTTACCAGTAACCAGCAGTCTTACAAATGAATTAAAAACTTCTACTGGTCCTGGAAACATGTAACTAGGAATTAACATCAGTACGTCACATATGATATACCAAATGATAATCAATATTATAGGTAATATTAATTTATCAAGTTTATCAAATCTTATTTCTGTCATTAATTCATCTCTCTTGTTACTTATTGGTTAAAATCTTTATAGATTTGCATATAATTGATCTTCTGCTAGTGTTTGGTTAATTATTCCTAAATCTTTTTCTATGCCTAAAAATTTTTGTACATTTGATTTATAGTTATCATCCAATTCTGTTACCCACTGGATATTTGCTAAACTGTATTTTTCAACTGTTTCGTTAGATACTATGTTTGATGGTAAGTATTGTATTATTCCTTCTGGATTATCTATGATCTTTTGTGTTGCTTCTTTGTGAATATCTACAATTTTTTTAGCTTGACTTGCATGATCTGCTATGAATTTGTCACTCATTACTACCACACAGCATGGATGGTTTGCTATTATGTCACCAGATCTTTCTACTACATGTTGATTATTAGTTTTTTCTGAGATTGATACATATGGTTCGTATGTTAACATTGCATCTATGCTGCCTGTTTTTAATGCATCATTCATTGATGATACTTTCATTCCAGGACTATTTACATCGGAAGAACTCATTCCATTTTTCTGTAAATCATATTTGAGTAATACATTTTGAATTGATGCTTCTCCGGGTGTTGCTACTGTTTTTCCTTTTAAATCTTGTATTGATGTTATTGAACTATCATGTGATACTAGACCACTTCCTTCATTTTGTGCTCCTGCAACTATTTTTACAGGTACATTTTTAGATATGGATGAAACTACTGGTGCAATTCCAACATAACCTACATCAAGGTCACCACTTGCCATTGCACTCATTAAGTCTCCACCGTTATTATATTCATGTAATTCTACGTTTATACCAGAGTCTTTATACATTCCAGATGCATCTGCTACAAATAGTGCTGCATCATGATCAGAGGGTAAGTATCCTATATGGACTGTTTCTGAATCTTGATTTAACATACTATATCCTGCAAATGCTAGAACGATTATAACGACTACTGCTATAATTATTCCAATTGTCTTTTGATTTGACATTGTTAACAGTTCTCCCTTATTTTTACTTTTAAGTTAATCACTATCATCAGTTATTAAGGATAGTTTATAATAATAGTTTATTTTTTGTTAAATAAAATATTTTATAATTTTTTTAGTGATTAATAGTATATTATTAATAACAATTGTTATAATTTTTTCTATGATTATTATCTGATAAATTTAAGGAAAAAAGTTCTTGTTTCCCATTAAGGAGAATAGCTAAAAAATATAACACACCATATAAAACTTTAAATACTATTATAAAAAAATATAACATTGTAATATAACAATGTGATATTTAAAAATTGGAAAAAATAACTATTAAAAATAATCAAATAACAAAGGAGCTATAAAATGGCAGATAAATTAATTTATATGGACAATTCAGCAACATCACCTGTAGATCAAGAAGTATTGGATGAAATGATACCATATTTCAACAAAGAATTTGGAAACGCATCAACATTATACACATTAGGAGTAGAAGCAAAAAAGGCAGTAGATAAAGCAAGAAGACAAGTAGCCGAACTCATAAATGCAAATGTTGATGAAATCACATTCACAAGTGGTGGATCTGAATCAGACAATATGATTATTAAGGGAATAGCATTTAAAGAAATACAGAAAGCAACAGATGAAAATCCAAGAAATCATATAATCACAACAACAATAGAGCATCCTGCAGTACTGGAAACCTGTAAATTCCTAGAAAGATTCGGATTTGAAGTAACATACCTTCCAGTCGATGAAACAGGAATAATAAACCTTCAAGACTTAAAAAATGCAATAAAAGACAGTACAATACTAATTAGTATAATGCATTCAAACAATGAAATAGGATCCATACAACCAACAAAAGAAATAGGAGAAATCGCAAGAGAAAATGAAATATTATTCCACTCAGATGCAGTGCAAAGTGCAGGAAAAATACCAGTAGATGTAGTAGAACAAAACATAGATCTCCTATCCATATCAGCACATAAAATAAACGGACCAAAAGGTGTAGGAGCAGTATACATCAAAAAAGGAATAACACTTGAAGTACTTATACATGGTGGAGGACAAGAAAAAGGACTACGTTCAGGAACAGAAAACGTACCGGGAATAGTAGGATTAGGAAAAGCAGCCGAATTAGCAAACCAACAACTTGAAGAACGTATGAAACACAATCAAGAAATCAGAGATGCATTAATTGAAAAAGTTACCAGTACAATCAAAGACTCATACATCAACGGAAGTCTAGAAAACCGTTTACCAAACAACGTACACTTCAGATTCTCAGGAATTGAAGGAGAATCATTAATTCTAAGACTGGACTTGAAAGGAATCAACGGAGCAACAGGTTCTGCATGTTCAACACACGACCTTAAAGGATCACACGTATTAGCAGCAATAGGAGTGAAACCAGCACTATCTCATGGTTCACTAAGACTCTCCATCGGACCGGAAAATAGTATCGACGATGTAGATTACATAGTAGATTCAATTGCTGAAGTTGTAGCATATCTCAGAAAACTATCTCCACTATGGGATAATAAAACAGATAGTTACATCGGAGATAGATTCGAAAAAGATGTAGATGAAGAAGATTTAGACAGATACTAAGAAAGGAGACGGATAAAATGGAAGAATACAGTGATAAAGTAAAAGATCATTATATGCATCCAAGAAATAGTGGAGTAATAGAAAATCCTAGTGGGGAAGGAACAGTTGGAAATCCGGTATGTGGAGATATCATGACCATATACATTGATGTTGATGATGAAGAAATATTAAAAGATGTGAAATTCAGCACATTTGGTTGTGGAGCAGCAATTGCAACCAGCAGTATGATAACAGAGATGGCAGTAGGCATGAAAGTAGATGATGCATATCATATTACCAGAAATGATGTGGCAGAAGAGTTAGACGGACTTCCACCAATAAAATTACACTGTTCTAACCTTGCTGCAGATGCATTACAAGCTGCAATAGAAAATTACAGAGACAGAAAAGAAAAAGGAGATATATAATTCTCCAAACTATTTTTTTATAATAATTTGCCCAGCTTTAATATTGACTTTGGTGATGATTTAATAATAATTTTTAACAATGTTTTTACACTAACATCATCCAAATCTGTTTTAATCATTTCTTCAACAATGTTATTGAGACTGTTATCATCTAATGTTAGTAAAAATTCCTTAATCTTATTAAAACGATTGAATGATTTTCCTATTTTTTCTTCAGTCAAATCATAATATTCACGAAGTACATCTTTTGAATAATCTTTAAGCTTTATTGATTCGGCAGCAACTATGCCCGCATATTTACCGCTTAACATTGCAGTTCTTATTCCATCACCTGTTAAGGGATCTACAAATCCTGCAGCATCACCGATTACCATGATATTATCATCATACCTTTGACTTACTAATCCTCCAAGAGGATCTCCACCCACATTCATTTCAACTATTTGTGCATCTTTTAACTTAGTGTTTGTTTGAATAAATGAGTCCAGGTAACTTTTTGCAGTTTTATCAGCATGTGATTTAAGCACTCCCAATCCAACATTGGCAATGTCGTCTCCTTTAGGAAATATCCATATGTATCCTCCAGGACATATTGTTCCAATGTATATCTGTACATTATTCATATTATCTGATTTAACATTAACCATTTCATACTGAATACATGAAGCCATGTCATTTAGTGATGTATTAGTTTTTAATCCAGCCATACGGCCAATATTGGATTCAGGACCATCAGCAGCTATAACAATTTTAGCATGTATCTTAATGTCTTTATCAAAATTCCTTGCTTCAACTATAAATCCTTCATCACATCTGATAAGATTCATAGCTTTCGTCTTAATCATAACCTTAGAACCTGCACGAATTGCATCCATTGCCATATGTTTATCGAATACTTTTCTTTCCAGTACATAACCAGTATCTTGCAGGTTTACTCTGTTATTATCAAGAACTATAGATGTATCATTTGGTGACACAATCTCTATTCCTGTTATAGATCTTGTTATCCATCTTTCATCAGGTTGAATATCCAATTCATCCAATGTTGATGTCACTATCCCCTCTGCACATCTTTTTGGTGTTCCTATTTCCGATTTCTTATCTATTAAAAGTACTTCAACACCCATCTGTGCAGCATATTTTGCTGCAATTGAACCTGCAGGTCCAGCACCAACGACTAGTACATCTGTTTGAATTTCCATTTTATCATCACACCATGTAAAAATAATAATATTATGTTTTAAAAATATAAAAATTTTTGTAAAAAAAAGAATTTTAAGAGGATATTGTTACAACAGGCTTTTCAAATAACCTCTTCTAAATAGAATTACTTCGGAAATTACCAACAGTATCCCAATTACTGCCAGAACTATGTTAAATGTTCCGCCTTCAACTAATAACAAGATTGCACAAATTATGATGATAATATCTGTAACTAGCCAGACATATCTCATAATTTTCTTTTGTTCCTTTTTTTTCATGTAAGATAATTAGTATGTTTTTGATATTAATACTTTATGTTTTGCAGTTTCTCCACAGTGCACACAATTTCCTTCTACTTCTGCTTCCTGTGTACCTAATATGTCTATATCATATTTTTCTTCCATATCTTTACCACATTCAGTGTTTCCACACCAGTTACATGTGATAATTCCACCTTTTTTATTGATTGTTTTCTTGATCTGTTCAGGTGTCTGGACATGATACGTTTTTTCTTCCTGGAATTTGTTTGATTCTGATTTTAACTGTTTGGCTATGTCATCAAGTATTTCTTTTACTGTATCAACTACTGTGTTTTCATCATAGTCTATGAATTCCTTGTTTCCATTGTCTCTTCTGATTGTTACTATTGATGAGTTTTCTATATCTCTTGGACCTACTTCTATTCTTAACGGTACTCCACGCTGTTCCCATTCATAGTATTTTTTACCCGGTCTCATGTCACGTTTGTCCTGTTTTGCCCGAATTCCGTTTGCTTTTAATAATTCTTCAAGTTTGTCAGTGAAGTTAAGAACTATTTCTTCTTTTCCTTTGAAGATGATAGGTACTATGATTACTTGTTCCGGTGCAACTACCGGCGGTAATTTAAGACCTTTTTCATCTCCATGTGCTGCGATAAGTGATGCTATTACACGGTCTGATAATCCATAGCATGTTTGATGTACGTATTCATGTTCTCCTTCCTCATTTTCAAACTGAATGTCGAATGTTTTTGCAAAGGTTGTTCCCAGGTTATGTACTGTTCCAATCTGTAGCGTTTTACCATCAGGCATAATAGTATCAAATGCCATTGTATATTTTGAACCAGGAAACTTATCCCATTCCGGTCTTTTACTGATGGAGTATGCTATTCCCAGTGCATCAAAGAATTCTTTGTATATTGTTATTCCTGTTTTTACTTGTTCTTCTGCTTCTTCTTCTGTTGCATGTACTGTGTGTGATTCATTGAATGTTGTTATTTCTCTTACTCTTATCAGTGGTCTTGTATGTTTTGTTTCATATCTGAATGTGTTTACTGTCTGGTATACTTTTATTGGTAAATCCATGTGTGATCTTACCCATAGGGAGAACATTGGATACATTGCTGTTTCACTGGTTGGTCTGAGTGCCAGTTGTTCATTTAGATCACGTAGCCCCCCTTTTGTTACCCAATAAACTTCTTCTTCAAATCCTTTTACGTGTATTGCTTCTTTTGCCAGTTCACTTTCAGGGATTAACATTGGAAAGAGTGTTTCATCGTGTTCTTCATCAAGTAACTTTTCCAGCAATTCCAGAGAGTATTTTCTTATTTTAAATCCTCTTGGTAACCATACACTCATTCCTTTAACTGGGTATCTGGCATCCATTAATTCTGCTTCTTCTAGTATATTATGA
>CAZUHM010000099.1:0-5536 GCA_964620575.1 uncultured Methanobacteriaceae archaeon
GGATATTGAAAAATATCAATTGACATTTTTCAGTTTATTTTGTGCTACTTCACTTATGGAATAATAAATATCCCTATCATAATCATTTCTTGTATGCCATACATCATCACCTTGTGCAAGTATTTTTAATACTTCCTTATTTTGTAAATTAGGATTTGTAACAGCCAGATATCTTAACTGAGAATCTTTATCATCCAAAACTATTTTAGATAATAATTCATCATTTTTCAGTTTAGGAATAGCATTTAAACGTGCCAAAAAACCATATTTAGAATATTCAAAATCAGATGCAATTTCTGACAATATATCCTGATTGGTTAAATGAGAATTTTTAATAGCTTCATTGACAACACCCATATCTCTGTCTGTTTTAATAATATCAATCAATACCTGTTCATCACTAATCATTCCAACTGCCAAAGATCTTATTTCAGCATCCAAATTATTTTTTGCAATATCTATTAATTTCTCTTCATCATTTATCTCAAAAAGTTCATCTTTAGTAATTAACAAGTCAGGATACTTATTTCGAACTGTTTTTATCGCATTTTTCCTCACATCTTCATTGTTATCATTTTTTGCTATATCCACTAACAATTCTTTATCACTAATAGCAAGCACAATTGCTTCTCTTTTTTTAACAAATTTGTATTCGTTGCTATTGTTAAATTCAATATATAAATCTTTTAAAATCTTTTCATCAGAAATTTTTTTTGGAGCGACATTAAGAACCATTTGTGATACCTCTTCACTTTTAATTATATTGGATAATAACTGATTATCCGTTAGGTTTGGATTTTCTATTGCATGCAATCCATCATGGGATGAATTAATTGTTGATCCCCTACTTTTTTCTGATGCAATTTCTGCTAAAACTTCCTGGTTAGTTATCTTATCTATTGCCGAATAACGTACATATTCGCATTTATCATTCCTAGCTATTTCAATTAAAACTTTTTCATTTTTTAGATTCGGATTTTCAACTGCAGCTTCACGTACAAACTTGTGTTCATCATTTTCTGCTATATCAATCAATATCTGTTCATCAGTTAATTCCTTCACAGCATCCTGTCTTACACTTGAATCGCTATGTTTATATTTTGGCCTGAACATATCCATTAATCCCATTTTATTCACTTCCAAGGCTATTGTTAATCCATTGGTTACATAATTATCATTAAGTACATTATATCAAACATCATAGTCTTTTTTTGTAAAATATCTGTAGTTTAAAAACTGAAAATATAAAAATGACTGATTAAACATTATATTTCTGGTTGGAAATATATTATTTTTATGTTCGTCGAATTAGAAATTGTAAATACTATTTATCATATATTTATTATTAATGATTTCATTGAATTAGAGATACTTTTCCCATATTTTTTAAAGGACTATTCTGTTTATTTATAAGAGTAGGTTTATCTTCTTTATTTTAATGAATTAGTATGAGAATTTTTTTATATTTAAATTTAGGAGGTTGAATATGCCTGAATTTGTTATTGAAACTAGTAATTTAACAAAAAATTATGATGATTTTTGTGCAGTAAATGGCATTGATTTGAATATTGAAAAGGGAAAGATTTATGGTCTTCTTGGCCGTAATGGTGCTGGTAAAACAACTACTATGTGTATGCTGCTAGGTTTAACTAAACCTTCTGACGGTGAAATTAAACTTTTTGGAAAGGATGTTAAGAAGCATAGGAAGTTAGTTTATAAAAAGATTGGTTCTCTTATTGAAACTCCGGGTTTTTATCCTGAGAAGAATGCTGAGGAAAACCTTAAGATTTTTTGTAAGATAAGGGGAAGTTACAATCAGCAAAGAATTGATGAAATTCTGAAGTTAGTTAACTTGTTTGACCAGAAGGACAAGAAGTTTAAGAATTATTCGCTTGGTATGAAGCAACGTCTTGGACTTGCATTGGCACTGGTTCATGAACCGGAATTGCTTATTTTGGATGAACCCATTAATGGTCTGGATCCTGTCGGCATTAAGGAGATTAGAGATTTGCTGGTAAATATTTCTTCTGAACGTGAAATCACCATTCTTATTTCTAGTCACATTTTAAGTGAGATTGAAAGTATTGCCGATGAGATTATAGTTATTAATGAAGGTCGATTGGTTTCACAGGTAACTAGAGAAGAGTTTGATAAGAACTGTGAGAAAAAGGTTATATTCACTGTTAGTGATGTTGCACTTGCAAGGAAGATTTTCTATAAGGCAGGCTTAAAAGAGAAGGATTTTGAATCTATTGGTGATAAGATTTACTTATATAATTATCTTGATAAACGTGCCTTTTTAAATAGACAGTTGGTTCGAAATAATGTTGATGTTAATGACATTATTCTTAAGGAAGAAAGTCTTGAAGAGTTCTTTATGAGAATTATTAGAGATGGTGATAAAGATGATAGCTAGTTTAATCAGTACTGAGTTTTCAAAGGTTAAAGGAAATAGAACTTTTCTTATTACGGCTATTGGAGCCTGTCTAATTCCTGTTATGTTAGGTATAATCCAATTGTTCTTTGGTGGTGTTAGTTTAGAAAGTGCTCTTGAATCTACACGAAGTTTCAATATTACATTCTTCTTCATAATGTTTGGAGTATTAATCATAAATTATCTCTTTACAGTAGATGTGCAAACAAGGACTATTAAGTCAATTATCCCTTTACCTGTATCTATTGGCGAATATATCATAGGTAAATATTTGACATTTGTTATTTGGATGTTTCTGTTATCCCTTATTTCCATCGTTAGCTGTGTGGTTATTGTTGCTGTTACCGGTGGAGGCTTTAGTTTGAATGTTATTATTGAAGCATCCAAAACATTTCTGATAGCAACTTTATTGTTGATATTAGTTATGACTCCGTTCATGTTTATTATAAGCTTAGTTAAGAACTCTAGTGGAACTTTACTATTAGGTGTTCTAATAGCCTTCTTTAATGTTATGGGTATAACAATGTTTAAGGAAGCTGTCTATTCACCATGGGCAATTCCTGATCCCTTATCTACTGGCACTTTAACTTTCAGCAATTCCACTGCTTTAATAATTGTTGTTGTCACATTTGTCATCGGATATTTACTTACTTACTGGTATTTATCCAATCAGGACATACCATTATAATCATCCCCACTTTACCTCCTTATTTTTAATCTATTTTTTGATATGTCATGAGTAAATAATACTTTAATAAATCAGTGTTTTTTTCAAGTAATGCTGATGAAAGCTTTTAATAATACTTATTTTCATAAAAAAGTATTGTAAAACGAATTATACGTAATTATAAAACATTAAAACAATTATTATCAAAATTTCTTGATAATTCTACACAAAAATTAACAAAAATTGAATGGGGTATTATTTTGTATTCAACACAAGAAAAATACATAATAACCGCAGGATCACTTGCAACTGTCATTGTTGCATTTCTATTAAATGCAGCTCCTGTAGCTCTACCTTCCATTGCAAAGGCCTTTGCGATGAATAACGTGCTACAAAACTGGGTTGACACAATATATCTTCTATCAATTGCAGTGTTTTCAATTCCCTGTGGAAAGTTATGTCAAAAATATGGACTGAAAAATGTTTTAAAAATTGGAATAATTATCTTCTTTATAGGAACTTTAGGTACTGGACTATCACTGGATGCTACAACTCTATTATTATTTAGAGTGGTTCTTGGTATTGGTTCAGCAATTCTTAATGTTGCATCTATTGCACTGATTGTTGAAGGAATGCCTGATGATAAAAAAGGACCGGCTTTAGGTATTGCTGTAGCGGCAGTTTATATTGGTATTGCTCTTGCTCCAATACTTGGAGGCAGTTTAATATTTAACTTTGGTTGGCAGAGTCTATTCTATGCAACATTGCCTGTTATTCTCCTAAATTACTACTTGACATATAAAATTAAAGACGAATGGAAACATCAGGACAAATATAAGTTTGATATTACTGGTACAACATTATACAGTATTGGTATCATCTTGTTTATCTATGGTTTTACCAGGATATTGGAACTGACAGGCCAGTTGATCACAATTACGGGTATAATATTACTAGTGGGCTTTGCCATCTGGGAGTTAAAAAATAAGAATCCTATATTTGAGATGAGACTCTTTAAAAATGTTAGATTTGCAGCAGCTAACATCGCCTGTCTGTTCAGTTACTTTGCAACTTTCATGATTACTTATGTTTATAACTATCATTTACAGTATATTATGGGCATGAATTCTCAGACAGCAGGAATGTTTTTAATCATTACACCGGCAATCATGGTTGTAATGTCCATTGTCTCAGGATGGCTGATAAAAAGATTTGAAGGAGAATATTTGACAGGCTTTGGACTGAGTATCCTGGCAGTAGCATTCATCTTACTATGTACTTTAAATAATTCCACACCATTATGGTTGATTCTTGTTGCTATGATCCTACATGGTATTGGTTATGGATTGTTCTCTTCACCAAATACAGTGTTAATTACAACCACAGTTCCTGAAGAAGAGGCTTCCAAGGCATCTGCATCATTATCTGCTATGAGACTGATTGGTCAGACTGTAAGTCTGGGTATATTCACAACAGTATTTGCCATTATCATGGGAAATGTTGCAATCACTCCTGAATACTATAATCTGTTATTGCAAAGCTCACATATTATCACAATACTTGCAGTGATATTTGTTGTAGTTGGTGCAATAATATCGTTCATAGGTCTTAAAGGAAATAATAATTTACAATAACCTCCCTTATAACCTATTTTTATTATCAAGAGTTAAAATTAGAAAATTTAAGAAAAAAATAGTTGAAAAATAAAGTTAAATAAATAACTTTTTTTAATTAGTTCATCTGAGTTTGTTTTTAATCTGAGTATGATACATCCTCTATTGCGCTAGATCCTGAATCACCAGATGATGAACTACCTGATGAACTTCCGGAAGAACTTCCAGAGCTACTTGAACCGGATGATGAACCACTGCTACTGGATGAACTGCTTGAACTTGATGATGAACTACGTGATGACGAGGATGATGATGATCCTGATGACGTAGTTGTTCCAGTTTGACTTGTTGATGAATCTTGTGTTGAATCATCTGTTGATTTTGTTGTTGAATCATTTGTTGTGTTATCTTGTGTTTCGTTTGTTGTTGTGTTATTAACTTCCAATGTAATATTGCCAGAGTCTGTTAAATTGTCAAAGTTAATAAATGATGATGCTGCAACTGCTACAACACCTACTAGTATTACAGCTACGAGTGCAAAAATTGCCAATTTCGCTTGTTCTCTCATTAATTATCACCTTTTATGAGTTTTTATATAATTATCAATTAACCATGAAGATATACTAATATCAGATGGTGGAATTTCTATTTCTTCTACTTTAAACCATTTGGCATCAAGTATTTCATCACCATCAACTTTTATTTCTCCTGAATCATAGTCTGCTGTAAATCCTAACATTAATGAGTTAGGAAAAGGCCATGATTGGCTTTTTATATATTTTAAATTTTTTATTTTTATGTTTGTTTCTTCTTTTACTTCTC
>CAZUHM010000099.1:5546-8314 GCA_964620575.1 uncultured Methanobacteriaceae archaeon
GCATCGAAGCCGGTGTACGAAAGATCAATTACTGCTTCTTCTATTGATTCGCCTGGTTCAACAAATCCTGCTATTAATGAATAACTCATTTTTTTATGATATGAATGTTTTGCCATTAATAGTTTTCCGTTGTTGTTTATTGCAACAATTATTGCTGGTGCAATTCTTGGATAATGCATTTGTCCACATTCAGGACATATGAGCATCATATCTTTCTGATCAATTACATTTTTCTTTCCACAGTTTCCACAGTATTGGTGTGACTTATACCAATCTCTTATCAAAGCAGCTCTTGCTGCGATCTGATATAACTCATGGTCAATATCATATAAAGCGAATAATGTATGAAAATTATCCTCAACATCCTTATTTGCTACAATAACTTCCTTGTCTTTGTAAGTACCTATGTATAATTCAAATTCAAAGTCAGAATTTTCTAGTTCGTCACGTTTAATCAATGGAATGTCTTTGTCATTGTTTAAGTAAATTTCACGTTTGTTATTGAAGATAAAATAGTATGCTTCATTGTCTGTTACATACTTTTCTTGAAAGTCAATTGAATAATTTTCATAAATAAACTCTTCAATCATAAAGTAATATCTGTATTTAATCTTTTATAAGGGTATGGTGATTTTAAGAAATATTATTTAATAAAGATACAGCACTTTTTTAGGATAATAAATAACATTTTTCATAAATTGATTTACAATTTATTTGATATAAACTAGAATAATATACAATTGGGAAAAAATACATTAAGAATATACTTTTTAAGAAAAAATATCAAAAATAATAGATTTTAAAGAAAAATACTACATTATTTAAATAATAGTATAAACAAAGATTTAATCATAATTTTAAGGGAGGTCTTTTATGAATCTAGGTGATATCCTCAGTGATGCTTTTCAATACCCATTATCTGACTTCAAACAAATGCTAAAATTAGGATTACCATACTTGGTTCTGACAATTTTTACAATAATACTGAACTTCGCTATTGATAATTCATCATCTTCAACAATTATCGTACTAGCCTTATTAATCAACGTAATCTCTATCATAGCTACTTTGATAATGTGGGGTGTTGGTTTATCAGTAATAAGAGAAACCATTAAGTCAAATAACCAATTACCTGAACTGGATATAAAAAACAATTTTATCGACGGTATCAAATATGCTGTTGTAGGAATGGTTTATCTTGTCATTCCAACAGTTATAATGATAATTGGTGCATTGTTACTAGTGTTATTAGCTAAAAATGGAGCGATTATCGGAGCAATTATAATTCTAATCGGAGTAATACTTGCAATATTCCTTTCATTATTACTAACAGTAGCTGTATGTAAACTAGCTGAAACAGACGATTTTGGTCAAGTATTTGACTTTAAGCAAGTATATGCCATTAGTAAAAGAATTGGTTTGGGAAAAATATTTGGAATAATAATAATCACAGGTATTCTTATTGCTATACTTTCCATGTTATTATCAATATTTACAGTTATTCCAGTTATAGGAACTTTAATCATAAATTACATATTCTTTACCTTCACAATATTACTAACTCATAGAATGTATGGATTGTTATATAACGGTAATCAGTATGAAGTTAACAACAACTTGAACCAACAAAATCCTGTTAACATGATTCAAGATTATCAACAAAATGATACGAACAATAACATGGATTTTAATGGAACAAATCCTGTAAATGATTCCAGAAAGATTGATTTGAATCCTAAAGAAAATGTTGAATCAAATTTAGAAGAAACTAAAAAGGATTTGAATGATGAAAATGAAGTTTCTACAAAAATATGTAGTAAATGTGGTCATAACAATCCTGATTTCGTAAATATTTGTGTAAATTGTGGAAGTGAATTATAATCACTTTTCCACAAAAATTCTTTTTTTTATTAAAATTTATTCTTGAAATATATACATAGCTTAATAATAATTCATAAAAATTTCAAGAAAGAATAATTTAAATGAAAGTTAATCATAAAATAAGTATAGAAAAGTGATTAACTATTAAAATAATTAAGGTAAATTTCAATATAAATCTATCTTGTTATCTTGTTACCAACCATCACTGCCTTATCCAACTGATCTTGCTTATCATTAATAGCACCTTCACGAGAGTTACCAATCAACAAGACAACATCCTCAACATCAAAACCGATACCACGGAAAATATCAGCAGTAGTTTCAAGATTATGCTTAATATACTCATACATAGGCGGTTCAATAGCTGCTTGAGAAGCAATGATTGAAAATTTCTTACCCTTCACATTATAATCATCAAGAGCATTTAAAACAGCATGCAATCTATCAATGAAAATCTTTGCATTACTAGAAACATTACCCATATAAATCGGAGTAGCTAAAATAATTCCATAAGCATCTCCAATTGCCGAATAAATCTCCTGCATATCATCATCCAAAGCACACTGCCCAGCATGTTCAACACAGTAATCATCAGCCTGACAAGTTCTAATATTCAAAGAATTCAAATCAAATAACTCAATATCTGCACCCTTACTCTTAGAAGTATCAAGAGCCTTTAACAATGCAATTTTAGAATTACTCTCTGCACGTGGACTAGTATTGATTCCAATAATTTTCATAAATAATCACCATAAAAAAATCATAAATCACTAATAACTAGATTTGTAAATTCAAATAAAAAAAAATATTCTCAAAAAAAATTATTAATAAGGGGGGGTTAAAAAATAAGTAAGTGATAAAAAAGCTTTAAACTTATATGTTTGCTA
>CAZUHM010000100.1:0-8263 GCA_964620575.1 uncultured Methanobacteriaceae archaeon
TGATTAGTATTGTATTTGGATTTTTCAGCATTTTGTCTTAATAATTCTGCCCTAGAAACCATTCTATCACCTTGTTCTTAACATTACCCAATTTAGTATAATTCTTATCCAAGGCATGTAATGTTCTTTACTAAATCCTTCATCAACGAAATCGAATACTTCTTTTTCCGGAATATTTCTTAGCCTGTATTTAAATAGGGGAATATATTTCTTAGTTCTTATCCTCTTGTTAATCATTTTTGTCCATTCAACATCATCTTTTGGCACTTCCTGATTGAAATGTTCCTTCCAGAAGATGTTCAATGAATAAACAAATCCTCTTGAAAGTTTATTTCTTTCAACATAGTCTTCTAATTGTCTTGAAAAAGGAATAACTTTTTCCAATCCATATCTTACAGAATCATTTTCTTCTTGCCATTTAATTGTTTCATTGAATAGTGTTATCTTGTCTTTTCCCAGTTCTTTTGATTTTTCAAGATTTTCGTCTGCAAAACGTATAGCTTTTGAAATTGGGAATTTAGGTTTAACTATGCTTATTCCCGCGGATATGTTTATTGAATCATTGTAACATGTGTATCTCTTGAATTCCTGTCTAAATTCCATACTGAATTCTATAATTTTATCATATGCTCCTATCACCAGAAGGTCATCTCCACCGGAATAGTTTATGTAAACATCATATTTGCCGGCAATTTTATTAATTATTCCACCAAAGAATATGTCAAGATAGAAACTTAATGAAGCAATTCTTGAAATGCTCCTATTTTCCAGTCCCCGTGCAAATATCTGACCTAAATTATCAACATCCATCTTAGCTATTGCTATTCTGGAAGAACCTTTCGAGTTTCGTGAAATTTCCTCGAATGTAATGTTTTCATCATCATATTCAGGTACGTTGTTGCCGATAAACTTAAAGGAGTATGAAACATTATCCAATTTTATCTTCTCTGATAATTCCAGGAAATTTGTATTGTTTATTCTGATAATATTTATGTGTTCACATTCTTCAGCTAGTTGAATAATCTTCCGGACAATATTTTCATTATTGTTGAGGAATTTATAACCAATATTCAAATCATCAAAATACAGGCTATCAGTAATTTTTTTATCATTATAATATCTTATCATATACTCAGAATTTGCCAGTTTTGTTCCGAGGAGTTGATGTTCTTCACATCTGTGACATATATTATTGTTTGTTGGATTTCCACATACTGCACATAATTTTTCATAGGTTATTTCTTCTTCCAGTTTAAAAATTTTATCCAAATTATCTACAAACTTATGTTTTTTATCAATATTTGTTTTATTTGCTAATTTTTGGGTAATTTTTCCAAAATCATTAAAATCATCATCAGCTGATTTCTGATATACTATGGAAAAATATATATCAGCATCAAATTCATCAATTAAAAATTCATTGACCTGTTTTTTAATTTTTTCTATAGTTTGCATGGTCTTTTTAGAATTATGTGCAAGTATTGTGAATTTACCTCCTGATGAAAAAAGTATATTGGTTGAATTTAAATTCAACTCATTTATAATATAATAACTGATTGTTTCCATTAGTAAAGATAGATAAAATGATCTTCCCCTTAATCTTTTTGCCATTCCTCTTTGTGCATTAGATGGCGTATTAATTTTGTAGATAAAATCTTGTATTCCAGAAATGCTTCCATTTATTACTAAATAGTTTTCTTTGATATCTGATTTTTTTGTAATTTTTCCATGTTCCAATAAATAATTGTATCTTGCCGTTGTTATTGCAGCAGTTGTCCGTAAATGATCATATAATGATATGTCCGGTTCTGATTTAAATGCTGCTGATGGGACATAAATAGTATACTTTTTTAAAATATTAAGTAAAGTTTCTATATCATTCAAATTATCTATTAAATCAAATTCCCTGTTAAATTTATTCCATAACCTTTTATATTTGGGTTCTAAAGTATGCTCTCCTATTGCTTCTTTCTTATTTTCATAAGGAAACAGTGAATTATAATTATCTAATGATAATTCAACCAGATCCATATAGTATTTTTTTGATTTGATGTCATTTAATGAAACTTCTGAAAATATGGATATTAAAGGTTCTTTTATCGGATCCTTCTTTTCATCATTTTCATTATTTCTTTCATATGCTGATGAACTGTCAGATTTCGTAATGATATTTATAAAATTCTTTTCACCATGATAATCATTAGGCTTGTGATGATACAATATCAAATCATTAATGTTATTTTCCTTACCAAATTTGTCTATTACGAATTGTGATGACCATTTACTATGTGCTCCCGAATAACCGAAGTCTATGGATGAATCTTTGTATTCGGCAGGTTGTTTTTTATTTGCGCGCTGATAAAATTTTCCGATATCATGCAATAAACCTGCAATAATCAAATCATCATATTCGTTACTAATATATGACATGTTAATTCTCCATTAAATATTTATATTTGATTAATTATTTATTGTAAAATATATTAATATATTCTATTATTTAATTAAAAAACCATGTTTATGCTTTTATATTTCTTTCATAATAATATTGCCATTCCTTTGTTATTTTAATGTTTTGTCCAATAGTTTTACCATCAAATAAATCTATTTTACATATTGATGGCATTTCCACCATAGGCCCCGTGATTATCGCTTCACCAGTGTTAAGATTAGGTAACTCTTTAATCAAATCATTACTCATATTATCACTACATTCCTGAATATATCTCTGATCACCAGGTTCTACAATTTTAAGCACAATCCAATTATTTACCTGAGACAATATCTCTGAATCCAAGGTTTTAGGTCTTTGACTAACCAGACATAATCCAACACCAAACTTACGTCCTTCCTTTGCAATTTTTCCTATCTGGTATTTTGGTCCACTTTCTTTGTCATCTTTAGAGGCTAAAGTATGAGCTTCCTCTATCATACAAAATACTGGAAATTCTATGCATTCATCAAAGATATTATTGTTTAATTTAAAGTTTTTTCTTCCCCTGAGAATGTCTCTTAATAATTTTTCAATAATTATCTGAACATTTTCCTCTTCCACACTTCCAAAATCCAGAATGTTTACACAGTCCGGTTTTATCTGTTCAAAAAGTTTAAAATCAGAGTCCTCATCAATTATTGATTTATGAATATTTTCTAAATTGTATCTGACTTTATCTATTGCAGTATCTATGGACTGCTGATTTTTCTTATTTTCCTCTTTTTTCCTAATTTGCTTTAACTGATATTTTATCAAATCAAGATATTCCAATCTATAAGTTTTTTCAATACTTTTTTCTATCTTTTTCTTAACTGCCTCATTTTTATATTTCCCTTCTTTTGACACGTTCTCTATGTCCCTTTTTTTATCCGAATTAACTTTCTTAATTGCCTGATACAATACTCTTTCCTGGGTAACAGCTTCTTTACTGATGCCTGCCAATCTAATAAATTCTTTGGATGTCAAATCTGCCAGGTTAATTTGTGGTTTTATTCTGTTTACTTTTCCATTCTTAAACTCTATATTTCCATATTCGGAGTGAATATCAAATAATACTATGCAGCCATGTATTTTAAGTAGTTCATCAATAAGTATTGCTGTTGTATTTGATTTTCCAGAACCTGTCATTGCAAGGATTGCTAAGTGTTTGCTTATTAACTGATCAGTATTTAAACATACACTAACATCATTATTGGTTACAATTTTACCATTTTTCAATCCTTCAAATTCAAATACTTTCTTCAGTTCAGAGGTTTTTGCTTTTCTAACATATGTATTTGATTTTATTGCAGTTCTTGAAAGTTTTAACGCGTTAATATCACCTAATATTTTTACTTTGGCTCTGGTGTATTCATCATCATCACCAACAGTATCTAATATTTTTTCTATTTCATTAGGCAATGCCATTTCTTCGTTTAATAATAAATTTCCAACATTAACCTCCGTCACCATTCCCAGAATAATATTCTCCTCATTTTCCATACAAACATATAAACCTTGCTGTATTATTTGTGTTGATATAAATTCTATTTCATTAACAGTATTTTCACCAATAGTTATTCCAATAGCTTCTTCATTTTTATTCATAACACATTCCTTTCCTTTAATTCATATTGTTTATCTAATTGTCTTAAAATTATTTTAATGTCCTTTGATGATATTTTCACATCATCATGTACTTTTTTTAGTAAAAATGGATATCCAGTTCTATTTAAACTAATACTATGCAAATCTTCAAATATCTGTTCAAATTCATTTTTTCCTGCATGATTTACTAATTGTACCTTAATAATACTGCCCTTATCGCTTAGTCTAACAAAGCGATTGGTGAAGTTTAAGTTTCTGAAAAAATTATCATAAACCGGATATTGACCATATTGTATCATATTATTAACATATACTCTAAATCTCGTATCATCAATAAATGTTTCATCTGAATATCCTGATTTTTTACAATATTTAGTTAAAAGTGCCCGGTCCGAGAAATATTTGTTTTCATATAATGTTCTTGTACGACATGTCTTTGATATGCTGATAATTTTTTGAGAATAATCTGAAAGGATATTTTTCAGTATGCATAACTGTTCAATCATCTGAAAATATAATACAATTTCATTTGTCGGAATTTCAAGATTTTTTGGAATTTCTTCTATTAGTGAAGTTACCGTTGGTACATCAAGACTATAATTGTTTTCTTCATTTTTGATGATTTCTTCTGTGAATTCCTGAACAAACTTGTTTTTTCTTAATGATGTGTTAACTATACTTGCTACATGATTTAATATGCTAAATAAGTCTCCATCCACTAATAAATAGTCAACTTCAGGTTTTAAGTACAGACTGTTAAGGATTGTCTTCAGTTCAAATATATTCATTTGTTTTGAGAATATGGAATTATAGCTTTCAATGCCATTGGACATTATTTCAACCTTGTTTTTTAGTGATACCTGTTTGATTCCATGTGCAGTATTTGAATAAAGGGCATGACTGCTTAATGCATAAATTGTTTCTGTTACCAGATTTTCATTATTTATACTGCCATCTACTGCTATGAAATCATTTGTTTGAACATCTTTTTTAAATTGATGAGTATTCCATTTGGATTCTATAGTCGTTGATGAAATATCATCAAATAAACTATTAAAGTTAGATAACAACAAGTTTTTATCTTCAGCAACTTGTATTAATAATTCATTTAACATTATTAACCTCCATTTGTTGGATTAATAAGTAAACGATATGAAAATAAGAATTAGAATAACAGATTCCAAAAGTTTATTATTGATAAAAATAATAAGTGGATATGATACTTAACAGTATCACAGGAATTAATTACAGTAAAATATATAAAATAAGTATATCCCCATATACATCAACAATATTTTATTGTATTAATTCTTATCAACAATTCATCTACTTTTTTTTTATCGATTAAATAACAAACAAATCCATCTAAAATATTCATATTAAATACCATGTCATTGTTTTATTAATATCTAACCGAATAGTAAATATAACTTCGTTCTAATATATATACTTAACTGCCAATCTACAAAAACAGAATAAGAAGTGTAAAAATAATGTTAACCGTAATAATATATGATATTGAAGAAACAAAAAACAGGAACGACCTAATAAAAAAACTAAGACATTATGGACTAAAAAGAATACAAAAATCCGTATTCAGTGGATATTTAGATCAAGAAAAAAGAAATAAAATAAAAAATGAAATCGAAGAAAATATTCTAAGCGAAAAAGATTCAATAATACAATTAGAAATATGTGAAAACTGTAAAGACAGAATAACAGCAATAGGAAATAATAAAATACCATCTGATAAAGAAGAGGAATATATGGTGCTGATATAATGAAATTACTGCTGGACGGATTTAATAAAACAATACATAAAAATGACAATCACATAATAATAAAGGATAAAGAAGAAACAATATTTGACGACTTAGCTGAAAAAATAGACAATATAACAATCCTGGGAAAAGGATATGTTACATTCGATGCATTATCCCTACTTACAAAAAACAATGCAAATATAATATCAATCACATACGATAATCAAATCAATTACATAATAAACAATATAAACAGTCAAACAACAGTAACACTACTAAAAAAACAGGTATACTATAGCGACAGCAAACACTCAATATCCACATCACAAGAAATAATAAAATCAAAAATAAAAAACCAGATGTACACATTAAAAACTTTAAACAAAAACAAGGAAAACAAAGAAATAGGAGAAAACATCCAAAAATTAGAAGAAAACATACTAAAAGTGGATGAAACCAATACAAAAAACGAAATAAGAGGAATAGAAGGAATCAGTTCACAAATATACTGGTCATCAATCAAAAATATCATACCTGAAGAATATGATTTCAAAAACAGAAACAAAAAACCAGCTACAGATCTATTCAATGCAATGCTAAACTATGGATACGCAATATTATCCTCCCAAATAACCATAAAAATACTGGAAGCGGGCTTAAATCCGGATATAGGATTATTACACGCTGATCTAAACTATAGACACAGCTTAACATATGATTTAATAGAAGAATTCAGACAACAAATCGTGGACAAAACAATGATTTCCATGATAAACAACAAACAAATTACAATTGAAGACTACCAAGATCAACTAATAACACTAGAAAAAAGAAAAATAATAATCGAAAAAATATTACACAAGTTAAAAAATAAAATCAATTACAAAAAACACAATGCTGTCAACTTAATTTTTGATTCGTGTTGATTGATATTATTTTTTCTAGAAAATTTTTTTTTGGATTAAAAGCTTCTTCTTAGATTGTAAGGATATTTTACTCGTCGTTTTGTTTTTCTGTTTGTTGAAGGTCTGTTGAATTTATAATCTGTGGTGAATTTCACTGCTTTACCGATTAAATTCTTCAATCTTATTTTAATTTCTGTTAATGGCTTTAATACCATCTTGATTAAATTATTTTTGAGACGTCCTATGCCCAGGTTGGTGTTTGGTCGTTTTTCTTTATTTGATTTTTCTCGTAATTCTTTGTTTTCTTGTTCTAGTTCTTTTTGTGCTTTGTTCTGTATTGCCATTTGTAAATTAAAGATGTATATTTGTGAATAGAAGTCTTGTTCAATTATGATTCTTCTTTTTCCAGAAAAATTTTCTATTCGTAGTTTATTTTTGATTTTTTCATAATTTAATTCGATTTCCCACCTCATTTTGTATAATTCTTTGAGTTTGTGAATGTCAGCTTCTGCTTCAGTTAGGTTGGTAAATAGTATTTCTGTAACTCCATTGTCTAATAATGGTTTGCTTATTCTTGTTTGATAATATTCCATGTTTAATGCTTGTTTTTTAATGTTTTTATCTTTGATATTTTGAGTTCTGTTAGAATTAATTTCTAATTGTACTGTTTCATCACGAGATTTCATAGCTAATATTTCATTTTGATAGTATCTTCCATTGGATCTGAATAAATATTTAATACCTTTGTTTTCGAGGAATAACATTAATTCAAGTGATATATAACCTCTATCAAAGATTATTAATGTTTTTTCTAAGTTTATTTTTTCTTCAATATTGGATATGTGTTGTTTAACTAATTCTCGTTCATTTGATTTATAATCACCTAAAATTACATCTACTACGAGGTTATATTTAGCATCTATTAACATAGAAGCTTTAACACTCGGTGATTGGGTGTAAACAATTGTATCTGGTGCAACATTGAATTCTTCTTTAGTGATTTTAATATTTGGTAATTGAAAATCAGAACCATCAACTAATAATATAGTATAATCTTCAAAATCATGCTCAAATTGAGAACTATTAAATACATCCTTAATAAAGTCAATATTCATATCTTTAAAGATTTTAGGTTTGATTAAGAGTCGTTGTTTTGATAAAGCCTGCTTAGAAATGATTTTAGATTCATCACTCCAACGTTCTTCAACATACTCTTCAATCTCAATAACACTACTACGACCTTTATTAACTAAAATAAAAATCACATAATCCATAAAACTCCATTTACGAACACGAGTAAAAGCTTTACGCCCATACCAATACTTATAATCATTATAATCTTCAAGCCTACAAATAGAATTCTCAACCTCAACCATAAAATTCATAAACAAACACCATAAATACTATAAATTCAAATAAAAATGAATATAATAAAACTACAACTTAAATTAAAAAAATATAGAAATCATATTCACTAATAATAAATATATAACTAGTAATATATAAAGATAACC
>CAZUHM010000101.1:0-8135 GCA_964620575.1 uncultured Methanobacteriaceae archaeon
GAGATTCGAACTCGCGATCCCCTCCACGTCAAGGAGGTATCATACCTCTAGACCACCGGCCCAGAAATATCTTTTTAAAGACTAATACTATATTACATACTCATCATATATATAGTTTATGGTTACTTTGAAAAAAAAAATAATCATGGTTTAATTCGACGAGTTAACTTGTGAATAATAAACTCACCAATTAAACCTCCTATTCCCGCAAGAACAGTACAGAATACAACGGAAACAATAACTGTCATTATATCCCTAGAAGCAAGAAGAGTAATCAAACCAACAACTATACCAATTGTAGATGATGTTTCAATAGAATCCTTATAACTCATCCTCGGAATAATCATAACAGACATGATTCCAGCCAAAACTAAAGAAACAGAAATAACCGCCATCAGAGGATACATATGCTCAGTAGCAAAAGCCATTAAATCTGCAGGTAAATCCGAACCACCCAAAACAACCTGTATTCCAATTAAAGAAAAAAAGAAGAAATCTATTAATCCGATAAATAATGAAAATAGCCTAAAAATTATACTATTCTTTGGAGAAAATCCAGAACCAGCCTGAATAATAATTGTCCTTGTATTTGGTTGAGATGAAATATCCTGCATCATACCTTGATGATTTTGAAAACTTTCCAAATCATATTGTAAATGTAAATTTGTAGAACCACAATATAAACAAGCACCAGTTTCACGTGGATTCGTTGAATTACATGATAAACAAATCTTATTGTGAGATAACTCCGGAACAACAATATCATTTAATATTATTTTTAATTCTGAATCATTAGAAGCAAATTCTAAAGTATGCCCACAATATTCACATTTATCAAAATTTAAAGGTTGTTTTTCATCAACCTTAAAAAATTTTTTACAATTTCGACAGACTATATAACTCATAAATATCAATTCTTTAGTTAACTCTATTTAAATATATATTTTATTGTTTATAAATGCTTTACATTTTTTCAGACAATAAATATGTTCTTTTACCTTCTATGATTTTAACATCAACAAAAGAACCTATTTCAACATCATCCACTATAACATTCTTGTATGAATTCGTATAACCCACATAACCACCAGAAGTACCTTTACCAGTGATTAAAACATTTTGTACTGTTCCCTCATATTTTTTATTATTTTCCAACATTACTTCAGTTTTAACTTTATTAAGCCTATGTGAACGTTCTTTCATAACTTTATAATCTATTTCTTCTAATGTATTTGATTTGGCTCCGGGCCTATGCATATACTTAGAGATATGGATTATATCAGGTTTTATTTCATATAGCAAATCCAATGTTTTTTGGAAATCTTCTTCGGTTTCTGTTGGATATCCAACTATGATGTCTGTTGCTATAGACAAGCTAGGAATTTCTTCTTTAAATTTTCTTATCATTTCCTTATATTCTTCAAGAGTGTGCAATCTGTTCATTTCTTTTAAAACTTTGGGACTTCCTGTTTGTACGGGAATATGAACAAAATTGTATATTTTTTCATTGTTTTTAAATGCTTGAATGACATCATCTAATTGTCCTTTCAAACTTTTTGGATGCATCATGCCCACACGTATACGAAAATCACCATCAATTGAAGCTAACTGGTTTAAGAGGTCTGCAAAAGATTCATCAGTATCTGAACCATAACAAGCCGAATCTTGTGCGGTAACCTGTAACTCCTTACAACCATTTTTTACTGCTTCTTTTGCTTCATTAACTATGACATCAATAGGATAACTAACTAAATATCCTCTAGCTACTCTTGTACAACAAAAAGTACATGCTCCGTTACATCCTTCACATATTTGAAGAATGTGTGTTAATGAATCGAAAGCTTTATTAGCAGTTCCTGCTTTAACTACTGTTGTTTTACCGTATTCATGGATGATATCACCATTTACTGCTTTTTTGACCACTTCATTTATTTTGTCTATTTTATGTGGTCCAATCCAACAGGCTTCTGGTGCAAACTTATTTAAGCGTACTGGATCTACTTCAACCATACATCCTCCAATGATTAATTTTTTATCCGGAAAATCTTTTTTGTATTGGTTGATTTTAGTTATCATCTTTTGTTCTGTAGGTAATTTGACATAGCATGTGTTTAGAATTATCACGTCGGCCTCATGTATGTTACTTACTATTTCATGCTCTTCTTTCAGCAAGGTTTCCATTATTTGACCGTCTGCTTGATTGAAAGTGCATCCATGTGTTTCCAAATATATTTTCATTTTACCACAAAGTTTAATTATAATTTTTTTCTTTTGATGTTACTTTCACCACATATTCTGTTAAATCATATTTTACTTTTGAATTGTCTTTTGAGGACAGTAATTTACCATATACCCTTTTGATAACCCGTGCATATGCAAATCCTTTTTTCATGTTTCTTTCTAGAGTTTTTATTCCATATACTCTGAATTTTAGACCGTTTACTTCACCAACATCCCCTATTGATATGATGAATTCCTGTTCTACTTCTATTTTATGTGAAATTACATTTCCCTGATTGTCGATTGAAAGTCCAATTCTTGATAATGTATCTAATGATTTTGCCCATATTGTTTTGATATCTACTACAGGACATTCATATACTCTGTTTCCGTCATTATTTTCTATTGATGTAACTTCAACATCTTTATCATCAATGTATAATAGTGTTCCGGTTTCTAAATATTCGTCTGAATATAAGGATATGCTTGTCTTCCATGATCTTTCAAATTCACTGATGACTACTCTTACTTCTATTTCATATGCTTCTTCTGGTGCTGTTTCATGATATGTGTGTCCACATTCATCACATTTAACTAGTAGTTCTTTGTTTTTCTTTCCTTTTGTTTTTAATATTTCATATTCATCATATCCACATGCTGGGCATACCATATTTTATTCCTCCTTTTTATTATTTAGGTATTGTTCTACTAATCCACCATTTTCTAATATATCTAACATTGTAGGGTCGAATGGTTTGATTTCGAATGTGGTTTTTTGGGTTATGTTTGTTATTGTTCCTGCTTCAACATTTACTTCGACAATGTCTCCTTCTTCTACATTTATATCTGCTGTTATTACTGGTAATCCGATGTTTATTGCATTTCTATAGAATATTCTTGCGAATGATTTTGCTATGACTACGGATACTCCTGCTGTTTTGATTGCTACTGGTGCTTGTTCTCTTGAAGATCCACATCCAAAATTCCATCCTGCTACTACTATGTCTCCTTGACTGACTTTTTGTGAAAATTCAGGATCTTCTGCTTCCATTACGTGTGCTGCTAAGTCTTCAGGATTGAATGTTCTTAAGTATCTTCCTGCAATAATTACGTCAGTATCGATACTGTCTCTAAATTTCCATACTTTTCCTTTCATTTTGTCCATATTATCACCTATTCTTTAAGTATAGATCCATGATTTTTCCCTTTTGTTATTTTTATATCGGTATTCTTGCCTGTTATTTCAGTTAATTCTTTTTGTATTTTTTTCGTGTTTGAATCGGTTATTCCGAAACAGGTTGGTCCGAATGAACTCATTCCTACGCATGGTATTCCGAGTTGATTCATGTTGTTTAATAAGTTGTTTATTTCTTCTCCTTGTAAACTTCTTTCCACTTTTTTAAATCCTAATGATTGAATTTTGTTTACTGAGTCTCCAAAGCTTTCGATGTCTTCTTCAATGATTGCGGGCATTAGTTTCATTAGTGTTAGGTAACATATTTTTTCAACATCATTTATGTTTACTGGTGAGTATGATTGGAATATGTTTACTTCCTCTTTGCCTGATGCTCCCGGATTTATCTTTGGAGTTGCCAGTATTATGTTCCAATTTTCTGGGAAGTCGTATCTGGCTATTAGTGGGGGTGGTGATACTTTTGATGCTGATGATGGCAGGTAGTCTTTTTTTGTTGTTTTTTTATGTCCTCCATCTATGATTATTCCACCATTTTCAAATGAGTAAACTCCAATCCCACTTGTTCCTCCTCTTTGAATAATTTTTGCTAAATCATAGACGTTTAATTCTTGATTGTTAAGTGTTGAGATTAATTTTCCTACTGATAATGCTAATTGTGTGCCTAGGCCAAGTCCCTGATGTAATGGGTATATTTCTTTTATTTTGAATGTGTAATTTGTATCTGTTTTCAGGTATTTTTTCATGTTGTTTGCAGCATCCAGTATTTTAGATTCATATATCTGCTTGTTGGTGAGATTTAATTTTTTATCGTAGATTACTTTGGTATCTTGGTTTGTTTCGATACATTCCATATTTAATGAGGGTTCTTGGAGGGTTATGCCTATGCCTCCATCCAATCTACCTTCTTGTCCATTGAGATCTATCAATGATAAATGTAATCTTGCTGAAGTTTCTATTTCCAAAATAATACAACCTAAAAAGAATGTTAATTAATTATTTATAAACTATAGTTATTTATGTGAATAATTATTAATAGTATTTATCATTAGAAAAAAATAATAAAAAATTGTTGGATTAGGGTTATGGGAGTTTTAGATGAATTTGGACATGTATGGGCCATCCTTATGATATCCTAATTTTCTGTAGTAATCTCTTACACCTATTCCACTTATAATGAGCATTTTATTTTTGTTAAATGTTTCCTTAGCTATTTTTTCAGCTTCGTTTAATAATTGTGCACCATATCCTCTGTGTTGCCATAGCTGATTATCGTTTTTACCTATTTCCTGCATTTGTCCGTAGACGTGTAATTCTCTTATTATTGCACTGTTTTCTGTTATTTCGGGTCGGAATGTGTTTGTTGATGGGATTCTTAGTCGTGTAAATCCTATTAATATATCGTTTCCGGGGTCTTCTATTGATAGGAATATTTCTTTTCCTCCTGTTACTTCATAGTCTGTTCTCATAAGTTCTATGTTATCATAGTCTGGTTCTGTTCCATGAGCTTTTTTATGTCCGACTTCACGGCATCGAATACATTGACATTGCACGTTTTCTTCTTCTAGACGGTTATATACTAATTCTCCAAGATTTGATTTTTTAACTCCTGCATCTATTAATGTTGCCGGTATGTCTCTTTGTATTCTCATTGTACGAACCCATTTCGGCAGTATTTTCTTTACTTCTACTATTAGGTCTACGGCCTCTTCGGAAGTGTATGGTTCGTATTCTCCCTTTTTCCATAGTTCATAAAATTCTGATCCCTCGGTTACTAGGCAGGGGTATATTTTTAGCATGTCTGGTGAGAATGGTGTTTCTGTAAATAGTCTTTTGAACATGTTAAGGTCACTTTCGAATGTTGAGAAGAGTCCTGGCATCATGTGCATTGCAACTTTTATTCCTGAGTCTCTTAATAGTTGGTTTGCTTCTATTACGTCCTGGATTGTGTGTCCCCTGTCTACCCGTTTATATCTGTAGTTGTATAGTGTTTGAACTCCCAGTTCCACTCTTGTCACACCATATTGCAGCATTCTGTTTATTTCTTCTTTTTTTGAGTAGTCGGGTCTTGTTTCGAATGTTAATCCTATGCATCTGACTTTACTGTGTTCGTTGTCTTTTTGTACGTTTTTCAAGTATTGGAAGTCTGTTGGTGGTATGATTTCTATTTCTCTCTGGTTTTTAGGGATTTGTGAGCTGATTTTTTCAAAGTCGTTCATTGCTCTTAGGCATTGTGTTACGAACCATTCCTGATAATCCAGTGTTCTTGATGCGAATGTTCCTCCCATTATTATCAGTTCCACTTTATCAATGGAATGTCCTATGTTGTTTAGCTGGTATAATCTGTTGAATGTTTGAATGTATGGGTGGAACTGGAACATTCTTGCTCTTAGTGCTGCCGGTTCTTCTCCAGTGTAACTTGGAGGTGCTATGCTGCTTTCCGGACAGTATTTGCATCTTCCATGGGGACATTTATGTGGACTGCACATTACTGCCACTATTGCTACTCCTGATATTGTTCTTGAGGGTTTTTTCATCAGGATTGGTCTTAGTATTTCCAGTTCTTCCGGTTTTGCATATTGTAATATCTTTGAATTGCTCATAAATCCTGCAAGGTTTTGTTGCCTACATGTCTGAATTTTTAGTTTTTCCAATTCTTTTTTAGTAGATATTTTATTTTCTATTGCTTTTTCTATAATTAGTCTGCATGCTTCTTCCATATTTTCTAATCTCCTAAAAAATTGCAGGTTATTTCTATTGCAAAGAATTATTATTTAAATTATTCATAATTATTATTATAAAAAGTTTAAGGTGACTTTCATGAAAACTTCCAAAATATTAGGTAAAAAGGTTTTAGATTGTAATGCTTATGAAATCGGAAAAGTCCATGATATTGATATAAATCTTAAATCTAATGTTATCAATAAGATTATCATTAATTCAGGTGAACTTAGTTTGAGAAAAGTTAATTATGAAGTTACTCCTGACGTGGTTGCACAGGTTGGTGATTACTTATTGTTAAATATAAGTAAGTCAGAAATATCTAATGATATTCCTGATGTGGAAATCGTTAATCCGAGTGAATTAGAAGAAAAAAGTAAATCAAATTAATTCACTTATTTCTCTTTTTTTTCCTGCAGGTATTTTATTGCTTTTGGGAATTCTTCCCTGAATTTTGTTGCTTCTTCTGTTGGTATTGAGAAGCTTATTCTAATGTATCTGTCTCCAAATAATTTACTGGTGTAGTTTCCTTCACGAACAAATATTCCTTTTTCGTTTAACAGATATTCTGATATTTCTTCTGGTGTTAGTCCTGTTTCTGATACATCAACTGTCATCATGTTTGCATCTACAGGATATATTGGTAGGAATACTCCATCTGTTTCATCTATTGCCTCTTTGATTAATTTTTGGTTTTTGAAACATGTTTCTTTTACTTCATCAATCCATTCGTTTTTACTTTCCAGACCTGCTATTCCTGCTTCCTGTGCAAGTGAGTTTGTTCCTAGGTCGTTTATTACGCTGGCTCTCATTTCTCTTATCAGGTCAGGTGAACTGATTACTGAACCTATTCTTAAACCAGCCATACCGAATATTTTTGAGAAACTGTATATTGTTATAGTGTGTTCTGGTGCATAGTGTGCTACCAGATGATGTTCTTTTGCAAAGTCCTTGTATGTTATGTCATGCAATACGAATATGTTGTTTTCTCTTGCTATTTCTGCTATTTTCTTGATTTCCTCTTCTGTATAAGTGTATCCCATTGGGTTCATCGGGTCAATGAGTATTATCATCTTTGTCTGCATGTCAATGTTTTCTCTGATTAACTGTGGTGTTAGTTTGTATCCGCATTCTTCGTTGTAGATAGGTATTTCTTTTACGTGATGTCCAAATCTGTTACAGAAGTTGTTTATTATCAGATATCCTGGGTCTGATGCTATTGTGTTGGTTGTGTGATGTAATGTTGTGCTGATAGCCAGGTATAATGCTTCTGTTGCACTTGCCGTTATTTGTATATCATAGTTTTCAGGGCTTAAGTCCAAATCATTAAGAATGAGTTCTTTTAGTTCTGGAAAACCTTCAGGTGGTGGATATTTACAGTAGTTTCTTTTTCTGGCTGCTTCGATTAATGCATTTTCAATGTGTTTGTCCTTTTGAAGATGGTTTGTATTTTGTCCCATCCATATTAAATCTTCTTTTTTATATAAGTAATCAAAAAATTCGTTGACTGAATTAAAACCAGCAGGAATTTTCTTTTCTTTCTTTTTGAATACCATGGTTTAACTCCTTTTCTTTGTTTATGAAATACCTCTGTCTGTTATCTCAAACGTTATCGTTTGTCCGGGTGATTTATTTTTATGCCTTTGTAATGTGGCTGTTCTGCTTTGGGAACCTATGTTTCTTTCAATTTCTATAATTATTTTACTCCAATATTTCAATACTGTTCCACCGATTGGCTCTACTATAAGATCATCTGAATCAAATGGAGAATAAATCTGATTAGTTATTACTATAACCAGATCATATTCTCTGCTTAGAGTTAATAATTTGGCCATCAACCTACCTAATTTCTTATTAATTTCTACCGGATCTCCATCTTCCACCCTATATAAGGCAACAATGGAATCTATAATCAGTATATCTATTGAATTATCTTTTTTTAACAGTTCTTCTATTGTTTGTATTTCTAGTTGTTGTTCATCAAAAGATTTTGGTTCTAATA
>CAZUHM010000102.1:0-4286 GCA_964620575.1 uncultured Methanobacteriaceae archaeon
ACATATCCATATTGGTATTGGTATTCCCCAGTATCTTTGTCTGGATATTGTCCAGTCACGTGCATTTGAAACCCAGTCCTTGAATCTACTTTCTCCAGCCCATGACGGTACCCATTCTACTGCATCTACCTGTTCAATCATCTGATCTTTTATTTCTGTTACTTTGATAAACCATTGTTTTGTTGCAATGTAGATGATTGGTGTTTTACATCTCCAGCATAATCCTACCCTGTGGTCAATTGTTCCTTCCTTAAGAAGTGCATTATGATGGTATAGGTCATGTGTTATTTCAGGGTTTGCATCTTTTACGCCTTTATCAGCATATTTTCCTGCATCTTTTGTGTATCGGCCGTTTTCTCCAACAGGACAGAATACTTCTATTCCATTTTTGACCCCTACTTCATAGTCCTCTGGACCATGACCTGGTGCTGTATGTACACATCCTGTACCGTCTTCGAGTGTTACGTGATCTCCGAGGATTAATCTGTGTTTGAATTCTGCCTGAAGAGGTACTTCTTCGCTTAGCGGATGATAATATTCAAGTCCATCCAATGATTCTCCAGTTACTGTTTTAAGGATTTCTATTTCATCTTCTTCGAAGAGTGATGAGATTAATCCTTTTGCCATGAGCAGAACTTCCTGAGTTCCATCTTCTTTGGTTACTTTGATGTAGGAGTATTCAAATTCAGGATGTACACTTACTGCCATGTTTGCAGGTATTGTCCATGGAGTGGTAGTCCATATGAGAACGTAACTTGGTACGTCAAATTCTTGTTCTACAAGTTCGAATTTAACATAGATTGATGGGTCCTGTATTTCATCATATTCTATCTCTGCGTTTGCAAGTGCTGTTTCACACTGTGGACACCATGTGATTACACGTTTGTCCTGGACAAGCAAGTCTCTTTCATCGGCTTTTTTAAGAGTCCACCAGCAGGATTCCATGTAACTGTTGTCATAGGTTACATATGGATCTTCCCAGTCCATCCATATTCCCATGCTCTTGAATTGTTCAGTCATGTCCTCTTTGTTTTTTATTGCAAACTCTTTACATTTTTCCACGAAGTTGTCTATTCCATACTTTTCTTCAATTTCCTGTTTACTTTTGATTTCAAGTAATTGTTCAACTTTGTGTTCTATTGGAAGACCATGAGTATCCCATCCTGCCTGTCTTCTTAGACTGAATCCAGACATACTTTTATATCTTAGGAATGAGTCTTTGATTGTTTTGTTCCAAGCAGTTCCAAGATGTATTCTTCCACTGCAGTATGGTGGTCCGTCAAGGAAAGAGTATCTTGGCTTGTTTTCTCGTTGTTTGCTTGTTTTGTCATATATGTTCTGTTCTTGCCAGAATCTTTGTATTTTATTTTCTAAATCTTTATTATATCCCTGTTCTACCTCATTTATTGGCATACAGTATCTCCTTTTAAATTAATATTATTGGTTATTGAGGTTTTCATGTTTATATGAGTTTATGGTTTTTTTATGAAAATCCCCTTTTGATAATATAGTTACATAAAATTAGATTATGTTATATTATGTTAGTATATATTTTTGTCATAACTTACAATAATAAGTAACGATTTTAAAATGGTGAGTCAATAGATATAATGTTTAAAAATAGTTAAAAATCAGTTTAGAAATTATTTATTGTTAAAATTAGTCATTTTTTAAAAGATATTAATGGGGAAGTATATTATCCCCAATAATTTCCTTTAACTTGTCTTTATATCTGTAGTTGTTACTCTGGCACTGCCTGATTCAAGCGTGTACGAATAGCCTGTAACACCCTTTATATATGTAGTTGTTACTCTGGCACCAAGATATGCTTGTCTTTCACCAGTTACAACTGTTACAGATTTGACAACAGTACCTTTATCGATGGTTATACCTGAGAAATCTGGAATACCATCTATTGTTTCGAAATATCTGGTTTGGTTGTTTTCTTTATAGGTTTGACCATTGATTTTTATAGATACGTTGTTTTTGCCGACAAGTAAATTGTTGTTATAATCTGTAAAGTTTGCTTTTATACTTAAAGTATTACCTTTAAGACTGACTGATTCGAAGTTAACGTTTACAGGACTTCTTTCTACGTTGTACGTAGTGGTATTTCCTACAGGTACATAGTATGTACTGTTGTAGATTGCTTTAACAGTGTAGTTTCTTAAAGCACCAGTACTGTCTATACCAGGAGTACCTCTAGGTACGTGGTAGGTGTAAGTTACAACCTTATCAGTTACAGGAACTTTTATAATTTGTCCTTCCTCATCTTTTAGAGTTTGATCATTGATTTTGAATATTATATCAGCTTTCTTGGTAAGATATGCGTCTGTTGTGGAATTTTCAGTTACATCTCTTACTTTAACTGTGAATACTATATCACTGTCTTCTCTAGTTAGAGTTGGATTAACTTTAACTTCTAATTCGACCGACCGTCTTATTATTGTCATCTCTGCGATGTTTGCTCTAGTGGATTCATATTTATATGAACCACTATATGCACCAGTTAAATTCCTCGTGCCTTTTAAGTAGTAATCAGCTTTCATTGTGAAAATTACGACACCGTTAACAACTTTGAATTTCTTGACAGGTGAATCGCTTGAAGCGAAACGACCGTCTTCTCTGAGAGTTAATCCATTAAGTTTGAATACCATGTTTCCACCAGTTACAGGGTTACCTTTTTCATCAGTAATTGTTGCTCTAAGAGTTATGTCTTCTCCGACAATTCCCATTACATCATATACTGTGAATACGGTTTTATGCTTGTTAACTTGGAAAGTGGTTTCGTTTGTTACAGTATTGTATTTATCATTTTCAAATGTTACAGTTATATCATTTTCGCCTACGGTTTTTATAGGCATTACTAGTTTATATTTTCCTTTACCATCAGTTGGTACAATATAAGTTTCATCATTTACTTTTATGGTAATGTTTGAATAAGTGATAGGATTTCCGTCACTATCAAGTAATTTACCAGTTATGCTTATATTGTCATCCACAAGTGCATCACTTATAGGTTTTAATGTTATTGTTGCATCTCTAAGAACTACGTTTATAGCTTCAACAGCTGTTGATGGCTCATAATCATCAGTTCCTAAATATTCAACTGCAACAACTTTTACACCGGTTGTTGTAGCATTGTATGGTAGACTGAACTTTCCTTTGCTGTTTGTTTTTGTATGATATTCTACATCATCAATTACAACAAGTACGTCTGCTCCTGATATAGGTTTACCTTCATCATCAGTTAGTTTACCTGTGATTTTAACACTACTGTCAACAGGTATGTCACCAATTGGATTAACTGTTAATGTGGTGTTAGTTTTTTGTTTTTCCTTATCATTTACAGGGAACATTGTTGCTGTAGCTTTTGGATTGTATGTGTCATTACCTTCATATTCTACTGTTACAAGTTTATTTCCGGTAGTAGTTGTTGGAACATTTAAAGTGTAAGTACCATCTTTATGAGTAGTGATATTGTAGTCTACTCCGTCAACTGTGATAAGTAATAGTGCATCAGGTATAGGTTTACCACCTTTGTCTGTGAGTTTACCAGTTATGTCAACGGAATCGCCAACAGTCACATCACCAATAGGATTAACTGTCAATGTAGTGTTAATTTTTGGTTCTTCCACTTCACTCACACTAAGTACTTCTGCAACTGCAGAAGGTTCATAATCATCATCCCCTACAAACTCAACAGTCACAAGTTTAGCACCTACTTCTGTTGCAGTATAAGAAACTGAATACTTACCCCTCTTACCAGTCATTGTAGGATATTCAACTCCATCAACAATTACAGAAATCTTAGCACCTTTAATAGGATTACCATCCTCATCAGTAAGCTGACCAGTAATGTTCACACTATCACCAACAGTCACATCACCAATAGGATTAACTGTCAATGTAGTGTTAATTTTTGGTTCTTCCACTTCACTCACACTAAGTACTTCTGCAACTGCATCAGGCTCATACTCATCATTACCTACAAATTCAACAGATACAAGTTTAGCACCCGCTTCCGTTGCAGTGTAAGCAACTGAATACTTACCATACTTATCAGTCGTAGTAGGATATTCCACTCCATCAATAAATACTGAAATTTCAGCACCTTTGATAGGATTACCTTTTTCATCTGTGAGCTTACCAGTAATATTCACACTATCACCAACAGTCACATCATCAATAGGATCAACTGTCAATGTGGTATTAGCTTTAATTACTTCCTCTTCACTCACACTAAGTACTTCTGCAACTGCATCAGGCTCATACTCATCATTACC
>CAZUHM010000102.1:4386-5133 GCA_964620575.1 uncultured Methanobacteriaceae archaeon
GATTACCTTTTTCATCTGTGAGCTTACCAGTAATATTCACACTATCACCAACAGTTACGTCATTTATAGGATTTACTGTTAGGTTTACGTGTTCTTTTTCTACTATTTGCTCGACTATGTTGAGTACTTCAGCATCTGCATCTGCTTCGTAATCATCATTGCCTAAGAATTCTGCACTTACAAGTTTTATTCCTTTTTCTTTTGTAGTGATTGGTAGTGAGAATTTACCTTTATCATCTGTTTTAACAATGTTTTCTACATCGTCGATGATTATGGTAACGTTTACGCCTTTAATAGCTTTTCCTTCACTATCAACTAAACTACCAGTTATGTTTACTTTTTCTCCTACTAATATTTCATCAATAGGATCAAGAGTTAACGTAGTATTTTCTTTTACAACTACAGGCTCAACAATGTTAAGAATCTCTGCTGCTGCACTAGGATTATACTCATCATCACCCACAAACTCAGCATTCACAAGCTTAATACTTGCATCAACCGTAGTATAAGGAACTGAATACTTACCATATTTATTAGTGGTAGCAGAATAATCCACACCATCAATAATCACAGTAACCTCAGCACCCTTAATAGGATTACCATCCTCATCCGTGAGCTGACCAGTAATATTCACAGTATCACCAACAGTCACATCACCAATAGGATCAATTGTTAACGTTGTATTACCTTTAACAACTACAGGCTCAACAATGTTAAGAATCTCTGCTGCTGCACTAGGATTATACT
>CAZUHM010000102.1:5233-8077 GCA_964620575.1 uncultured Methanobacteriaceae archaeon
TCACATCACCAATAGGATCAATTGTTAACGTTGTATTACCTTTAACAACTACAGGGTCAACGATATTTAGAATTTCTGCTGCTGCACATGGATTGTTGTAATCATCACCCACATATTCAACTTCTACAAGTTTTATACCTGTTTCTGTTGTATTGTAGACTAATACATATTCACCTTCATCATTTGTTGTTGTATTGTATTTTACACCATCAATGATTACGGTTATGTTAGCGTCCTTAATAGGATTATTGTCTTTATCTGTGAGTTTACCAGTTATGTTGACGGAATTTCCAACTGTCACATCATCAATAGGATCTACTGTTAATGTGGTGTTGGTTTTAATTATTTCCTCTTCATATACTGTGAATACTCCACTTGCACTAGCGTCATTATAAGTATCGTTTCCTCCATAACTGACTGTTACAAGTTTTCCGCCAACGGTACTTGTTGGGAATGTAGCATTGAAAGTTCCATCAGGATTTGTCTGTACTGTTATTGATTCTCCGTCAACGGTGACTGTTACATTAGCACCGCCGATAGGATTATCATTGTCATCTACAAGAACTCCTTCGATTGTTACATTATCTCCTAATAATACGTTTGATACGTGATCGAGGATTAATGATGAATCGACTTTGTTTACGAGGAACTTGTCATATACTGAATCAATATCAGTTGTTTCGTTACCTGCAATAATTGTCACATCATTCAAACCAACTACAGCATTATCAACAGGAACTTCGAAAACACCATCTTTATCAGTAGTGGTGTTATACTCAACATCGTTGACAATAACCGTAACCGGAACAACAAGAGGATTACCCTCATCATCAGTGACAACACCGGAAATAACCACTTCATCAGTAGTACTTACTTCTCTAGGTATTTCTGGAACAATAACTCCAGTTACTTTATAAACTTCAACAGTTTCTGAAACCTTATCAGAGTTATACTTATCATCACCTGCAAATGTCACAGTAACAAGCTCAGTTGCAACAACACTTGTAGAGAATGAGGCATTATAATTACCCTCACTATCAACAGGCACAACCTTACTTTCATTACCAACAGTAACATTCACCTGTGCACCAACAATAACTTCACCATCAACATCTAACAACTTACCAACAACTGTAACATTATCACCCACCAATACAGGACTAATAGGATCAACTGTTAAGTTAACGTCTTCTTTGTTTACGTAGAATTTGTCGGTTATGTCTTCTGCTGTGATGTTGTCGTTACCAGCAGATACTGTTACATTGTTCTGTCCAGGAACTACGTTATCGACAGTTACATCGAAGGTCCCGTCATCTTTTGTGGTTGTGTTGTATTCTTTACCGTTTACGGTAACTGTTACGTTTACACCAGCAGCAGGATTGCCGAATTCATCAATGACTGTACCGTTTATGTTACTGGTTTTGTTTGCTCTTGCATCTTCTGGAACTGTACATGTTATTGTTGCTTCTATTTGGACTACTTCAACAGCTGCTGTGTTTGAACTGTTTGCATATGTGCCGTTTCCGTCATATGTGACTGTTACGTCTTCAGTTCCTACACTTGTTGTTTTGAATGTTTCTTTATAATAACCGTCTTCATCAGTTGTTGTGGTTTTGGATTCTTCACCATATGTTACAGTTATGACTGCGTTTGCAATTGGGAATTCATCATCATCAACTAATCTTCCTGTTACTGTTGTAGTGTTACCTACTGTTACAGGAGTTGTGGCTGTTATGGTTATTGTTGTGTTCATTCTTTCAACTGTTATTTCATCGAATATAACTTCTTCTTCTGGATAGAGTTCACCTTTTAAAGCTATACTATCAAGGTATACGTCGTTTTCGACATATTTTACTTGTATATCATGTGTACCGTTAGTGTTGAATTTTAACACTAAGTATGTTACATCGTTATCTATGTCTACTCTGTAAGTTTCAAATTCGGATGAACTTATTTCTAACTGTCCGGTTGTTATGATGTTATTTTCATTATCATATACTGAAACTTCAATATTTACTTCACTTGCCCTGTTATCAGTTACGTTTACTAGTGTAACTGTAGGGATTTTATTGACTGTGAAGTTTGTTTCAGCGGTAGAACCGTTTAGTGTACTGTTACCCTCGTAGTTTGCAACTACTTCAATTGTACCGTTTGCAATTGTCACGTTGTTGATTGAGAATACACCGTCATTAACTTTAACAGGATATTCAACGCCATCAACAGTGATGGTAATGTAAACACCATCAACATTGTTTAATTTACCATCAACGAGTGTACCATTAATTTTAACTGTTTTACCTATTGTAGTTACATTAGGTTCAACACTTACAGCAATGGTAGACTGCTGCATGGATACAGTAATGTTGGTAAATTCTTCACCAGTTTCTGAATCGTTTCCAGCACTTGGTGCAAATATTTCATCACCATCATATTCAACAGTAACATAAGAAGTTCCAACCGTAGTAATATCTAAAGCTACTGTAGTGTTTGTTTCTCCAGATAGAGGAACAGTTACTGTTTTTCCATTAACTGTTATGGTTACAGTTCCATCTGTTATGACAGAGTTGTTTCCTTCAACAGTTATGTCAACAATAACATTACCAACAGTATCGTTTAATATTTCCACGGTAGTTGTGGTAGGAATTCTATCAACTGTAAATGACCTGTTTTCACTGGTCATAGCACTAACATTGGCATTACCAGTGAATGTAGCATTAACTGTGAATGTACCAGCTTTGACTGCGACATTTACCAATGTGAATGTACCATCATCAAGGAAAGTTACATCCTCATAGTCTGTACCGTCAATAGTAATTTTTACATTTTCAGTGATAGGATTACCTT
>CAZUHM010000103.1:0-7905 GCA_964620575.1 uncultured Methanobacteriaceae archaeon
TATAATTATGTCAAGTACTCAAATTTTGAAAAAAAATATAAATGAAGATATTCAGATAAATAAGTAGTAATAATTATAAGACAGTAATAATTTTATTGGTGTGTAGTTATGATAGGAAAAAGTACTCACATAGTAGATTGTAGGGAAACTAGAGGAATAGGTGAAGGTGGAGGTATAGCACAGAGAGGAACTTATGCTCAATGTGGTGATGATTTATTGGCTGTTGCTATGTCTCCAGGTCGTAGACACATCACAAAACCGGTATGTGAAATCACATTTGCATTAAGGGAAGCAAATATTCAGACAAGTACATTAGTATTAAATGCAGGTTCTGGAGTACCGAAAGACACACCTTCCGGTGGAGGACAGGGTTTATTTGGTGTAACTCCTAAAGAGATTTCTCAAATGAACAGACATAAAGTTGTTCTAATCCACTTTGGTGGAGTAAAAAACCATATTATCTACAAAGCAAAACATGTACTGAAAAACATTAATAAACCAGTGATTATCATCGCACAATATCCTGTTGACTATGAAGACTTCGCAAAAATTGGTGTTAAAACAGCAGCAGTAATGCCGGAAAAACCTGAAACACAGGGAACTATTGTTGAATTGATTACAGATGTAATTCGTGGAGAAACTTGTACACAAAACAAATTAGATGAAATTATTGATAAAGTTGAAAATACAATTCAAACTTATGGATACTAACTTGGGGCAATTATATGGACATGATTTTAAATTTAGTGCTTGTTACTTTCATGGGACTAATTGCTATAATTGCCGGTATGTTTGAGGATTTGGAATCGGATGTAGCATCTACAAGTAACCCAAATTCTCAGGTACAGTTAGCACCACAGATAGGAAATTTACACAAGCTTTTTAATAGAGCAGTATCTGGAGAACCATTGCTTGTTGGAACGATGGCTACAATAGCAGGTTCTATTGCATATGTTTTATTTACTTTAAATTATCCTGTGGTCTTAGTACTTATTATTTCTGCGTTCATAGCAACACTGGTTCAGGTTATATTTTCAGTTACATCTTACATGGGACGTATTACCAGTCAAGCATTATATAATCAGCCATTGTTTTTGGATGTTTTGATTAAACATCTTCCGGTTATTGCAGCTCATGCTTTCATTACTTTGTTTTCAATTACAACATTGTCTTATATTATGATTTATTTACTGAATCCGTCAGTTCCATTGGCTTTACCAGTTGCTGCAATGTTAATGGGGGTTACTTTAGGTTCAATCGGTTCGGCAGTAGGGGATATACATTATGGTGCTGAAAAATTATATCAAAGCTATGAATTTGGTTCAGGAATTGCTGTTTCCACAAATGGTAATGTTACAACTAAATCAGCATTGGGTTCAAGAAGCTCAATAGATGTAGTGAAATTTTGTTCAAAATTTGCTGGACCAATAACGGGATTGTGTTTTGGAATAATAATATTCCTAAACTTTTGGATATACCTTGTCTTTGGAGTAACAACAGGTTTAATAGTGGCATTTATACTTGTAATATGTATTGTGATAATTAACATGATTTTGGAAAGAAATGCTCGTAACAATTATGGAAAATATGAAAAAAACTAGATGGTGAATTAATTGATAGTAGAATTGTTAATTTGTTTAATTATAGGTGCAACTCTAATCGGGATAGGAGTTCATTTAATTCCTGTGGGTGGAGCTCCGGCAGCATTATCAACTACTGCAGGAATACCAACAGGAGCACCTATGATAACAATAGGTATGGGAATTACCGGAATTTTATCTGCAGTTGCCGTGATAGGTCAACCTGAACATATAGTTGTATTGTCCGGTGCTGTTGGCTCCATGATAATGATTTCCATCACTATGCTTTTTTCAAATATTATTCATATTTATGGGGTAGGAGTTCCACCCGCATCATCTAATTTTGAAAAAGATCCAATTACGGGTTTTGAACAGGAAGATTATGTTAGTCCCGGAACAACAGGGCATGGAATTCCAACGATTTCATTTGTCAGTGGTTTGATAGGTTCATTCCTTGGAGGAATTGGTGGAAGCTTAGCTTTCAGTTCATTATATTCAGTATTATCTGCAAATTTACAGTACTCTAATGTTACTAATGGAACTATAGCAACAATGTTTTCTTTACTGTTATTCTTCATAGTTGCAGTAATGGCTTCTTATAATATTGGTGGAACAATTCAGGGATTTTATGATGAAAAATTCAAACATAAAATATTGTCAGGATTACTGTCATGCTTCTTAATTTCGGTTGTTCTTTCTTTGATATATGTATTTATTGTATGGGGGTTAATTTATGGCTGATGACTTAATTCCAAATCAGATAATAACACTGGTTTCAATAATTGTCGGATTATTGTTTATTTACGGAAGTGGCTTTTCAGTAGTTGGAGGAATATTTGCTATTCTTTCTTCATTTTTAGCAACAATATTTGGAACTAACACGTTACGTCATGTTGGAAAATACAGTTTAGGAACAGGTGTGCCCTCAATTGTGTATATGTTAACAGCCGTGGCATTGGTAAGTTACATATCAGGGATGATTGTTGCATTTTACTTAAAATTACCTATCCTATTTCCGATTACAAGCATTATCATCGCAGCAATTCTTGCATTAATCATATCATTAATCTGTAAACATATCTTTGATATTCAGGTTGAATTATTGTCCAAATCATTCATTTCAATAGCTGTGGCTTCATCATTGTTGATGATATCCTTATCAACCTTAATTGCACAAACATGGAATCCTACAGTAATATATGAAACAGTCATACAGAATGGTATTATAATTCTGCTGATGATAATGTCTGTTATGGCAATCCAGAATCCATACAATTCCTGTATGGGACCAAACGAAGATCAGATAAGAACATTAGCATTATCCGGTTCCAATGCATTTATAATGTTAATGATCACATCAATAATCAGTCTATTAAACACGAAATATTGGATTTTGTATCTTGTCTTATCAGTTGCAGGATGGCTTTTCTGTTTTAGACAATATGTAAAATATACAAAACAACAGGCAGCATCGGTTAGAAGGTATGGTTTATGGCCGACAGATGATGGGGATGAATAAATATGGTTATAGAAACATCAAGAATCATAATTGATGATAATTTGGAAATGGATGTTAATACGGGAATCATAGGACAGAACGTTTCTCAGAAAACACAATCAACTCAGGTATTTCCTACAGAGGAGATAATGTCTCAGATTGACAGATTGGAAGAAGCTGTAAATGATCTTGAATCCTCATTTGATCCATATTCCACGTCAAGATTGTCACAGCCTGGACGTGAAGGCATATATTATAAAGCTGGTCTATTAACTAATATAGTTTTAGGAGTAATGATTGCATTAATAATTGTAATTTTATTAATATGATAAAAGGTGATTCTATTGGTTGAAAAAAAAGAAGTTGTCGCAGGATGGCCATTAGAAACAGGAGATTATGGTGTTGGTGATCCTCAATCTCCTGTTGCCGTCGTTACCCTTGGTTCAAAAATGAATGATGAAATAGTTAGTAGGGGAGCTGCCATTGCGGGACCATTACACACAGAAAACCTGGGTATTGAAAAAGTTGTTACGAATATTGTTTCAAACCCTAATTTAAGATTCCTAATTGTCTGTGGTTCTGAAGTACAGGGACATATAACTGGTGAAACAGTAGAAGCATTATATGATAATGGAATTGATCCTGAAACAAAATCAATTATAGGTTCTCCAGGTGCCATTCCTTTTGTGGAAAATTTACCTATTGAAGCAGTGGAAAGATTTCAGAAACAGCTAACAATAATTAGTATGATTAACAATGAAAATCTTGATGAAATAGCTGCTAAAATTGATGAATGTATTGAAAATGATCCTGGAGCTTTTGAAGAAGATGAAATGATTGTACAACTCAATGAAAAGGATGAAGATGATGATACGGATGAAATAGTGGAAGATGATTTTCAGGCAGCACCTTCTTCATCAGTCGATTCCTCCACTATACATTTGCTTGAAATTGAAACAAGAATGCGTTCAATGAAATCTACAATTAATGAAATAGGAAGTATTGAAAAGTTTTCTTCAGGATATTATGCAGGTAAAGTTCAGGGTATAGTAATAGGCTTTGTTCTTACATTAATATTATTATTAATTCTATTTTGGAGTATAAGATTATGAAAACAATATTAACTAATATTAAAAACTTAACAGAATCAATAGAATATAAGACACAGATAATTGGTAGAAATCAAAGATTAGTTTCTGGAGTAAATAATTCAAGAATAACAGGTATGGCTATTGGGTTCATAATTACAATTATTCTGGTTGGAGTGCCTATAATTTTTTATAAGGGAGGATTTTGATGTCCGATAATTTAAAAGAAGATCTTAATAATATTAATGATCGATTGGATAAGTTGGAAGAAAAACTGGAAGAATCATATGGGGAATTTTCAAATCAAACCGGAAAATCGTTAGGTAGAGATATTGGGATTTTGTATGGTATAATTATTGCATTATTGTTTATAATCATAATGTTGAAATTCCATATAATATAAAAAGGAATAGGGGATTGTCATGTTTAAATTTGAGAAAAAACAAGAAGTATTTGATATATATGGTGTAAAGATAGGTGGTCAGCCTGGTGAATACCCTACAGCATTAGCAGGAACCATTTTTTATGCAGGTCACAACATACTGTCTGATGAAAATAAAGGAATTTTTGATAAGGAAAAAGCAGAAACATTATTAAATCAGATGGATGAAATGGCTGACAGTACCGGTAATCCAGCTATAGTTCAAATTTTCGGTGCAACACCTGAAGCTCTCTTAAAATACATAGATTTTGTAAGTGAAAAAACTGATGCACCTTTCTTAATAGATTCAACAGCAGCTGATGCTCGTATAGCCGGTTCTGGATATGTAACTGAAATAGGCCTGTCTGAAAGAACAATATATAACTCAATCAATATGTCCATAGATAATGAGGAAATAGATGCATTAACTAATTCGGATATTACTTCATCCATTATCTTGGGATTTAACCCTACAAAACCGGGGTCTGATGGAAAAATCGATCTATGGGAAACAGGTTCCGGAATTCTGGAAAAGGGATTGTTGGATATTGCATCTGATTGTGGAATAATAAAACCATTGATGGATGTGGCAGTAACTCCTTTAGGACAAGGTGGTGGAGTTGCAATAAGAACAACATTGAAAGAAAAAAGTAAATGGGGCTATCCTGCAGGAAGTGGAGTTCATAATGTACCTTCAGCATGGGAATGGATTAAACAGTATAAAAAAGAAAATCCTGAAGTATGGCCTGTATGTGATGTTGGAGCAAACATAGTACAGCAAATGGTCGGTGGAGACTTTGTATTGTTTGGTCCGATAGAAAATACCAAGAAAGCTTTCACGGCATGTGCAATGACTGACATGTTTATAGCAGAGGCAAATGAGGAATTGGATATTACACCAACTGATTCACATCCATATAATAATTTATTATGATACTATGTACGAAAAAATAACCCTCCCCCACATCACTCATTCTTTAATAAAAGACCAGTTTTACACGGTATTAAGCGTTGAATTGGGAAATACCACTATTAAATCCATTATTTTAACAACCAATATTAAAACCAATCAGATTTATCAGATAAATAAGGTTGTGCATTTGACTAGGGACATAAGATTACCTGATGAATCTGAAGAAATATTTGGACATACAATATGGGATAAGGAATTATCCAAACAAGCAATTGAAGAAGCAATCGTTAAGGTAATTTTGGATTCATTAACTCAGGTCAATATGACTGTGCAGGATTTGGATTTTGTAGTACGTTCAACAGGAGTTGTAGCAATATCAAATTTATCAAGCGAAATGGGTTTAATAATTAAGGCATTGTCTGATGCTTGTTTAAAGGCAGGGATAAAGCCTTCTCAGATGACAGCTCCATTCTATTTAAACAATATTCCCGAGCATATTCGAAGATTCTCATTTTTTAACAATATACAGTTTGATGGAAGTATAGTTAGTGTAGCACCACCAAAAACTACGGGGATACTGTCAAATGAAATGGAAGGTGAACTGGTCACTGCAGGAATTAAATTAGCTTCTAAAAATTCGTCAGTCGATTATAGAAATCCTGTAATATCCATTGATATGGGTACAACATTGGCAGGTCAGGTAATTGACAATACTAAACCTTATGCAAATTTATTATGTAACTATGTTGGACTTGCAGGGGGAATTTCAGACATATTGCTAAGAAGTACAGGAATTATCAATGAAACCTTTTCAACAATTGATGTACAAAATGGTAATAATTATCAGGAATTAAACATTGAAGAAGTTAATGAAGTAACAAAAAAATTGCATGAATTTATTGATATAATGGAAGTACCTCCAAATGTTAATCAATTTGGTTTGGTTAGTGTACATTCTCAGGGAAAAATTACTTCCAATCTAAAAATAATAGGTGCAAGAATAAGCAATGAAGAAAAACTAAAAACAACCTTTAATAAACTGGTTGATATTCAGGACATTAACAGAATAATGCTTCAAATCGATGACTTTTATGCATATTACATAAAAAGATTAATTGACCAGACAAAAAAACAAAACATCAATCTGGAAAATATGACTCTTGGTATCACCGGAAGGGCAGGTACCACAGGAAGAAAACCAGAATTAATACATAATTATCTAAAAGATGAATTCAATGAAATAATATTTGCCGAAGACGGTTTGGCATTAGGTGCATTGATGATGGCACGCTGTATGAATTCATTAGGAACTCCAACAAATCCTATCGGTGGTTCAAAAAAAGGATTCTGTATTATGCAACAGAGAATCCAAAAAAATAATAATAAAGATTAGTTCAATGGACGTCCAGCCATATCTTCTAATCTTCTAATTCTTTCACTAGTTTCCGGGTGGGTGGAGAATAAATTTTTCAATTTATTTGAAGCATTACCAAATGGATTAACTATAAACATATGAGCATCGGTACTTTTTGCATTATTCATAGGATGTTGTTTTGTACCAAATTCTAGTTTTCTTAATGCACTGGCAAGTGCTAATGGATTACCACATATTTCAGCACCAGTAGCATCGGCTTTGAATTCTCTTGATCTGCTTATGGCTAATTGAACGATTGTAGCAGCAACAGGTCCTAAAATTGAAAGCAATATTGTTCCAAAAACGTCCATTCCTCTATCTTGAGTATTTGCAAATATCACCGCATATCTTCCCCAACTAGCTAGGGCAACAATCATACCTGCAACAGTTGCTGCAACAGAGCTTATTAAAATATCTTTATTTCTTATATGTCCCATTTCGTGAGAAATAACTCCTTTTAATTCTTCTTCGTTTAGTAATTCTAATATTCCCGTAGTTACAGCTACCACTGCATGATTTTGATTACGTCCTGTTGCAAATGCATTAGGGTCTCTTGATTGTATTACTGCAATTCTAGGTTTTTTAATACCTGCACGGTTTGCTAATTCACCTACAATTCTATGTAAATTAGGTGATTCCTGTTCAGAAACTATTTTGGCATTATATGAACGTAAAGCTATTTTATCACTATAGAAGTATGAACTTATATTCATTCCTATTGATAAAAGAAGACCAATTATAATTCCTAATCTTCCTAAATTCAATATGTTTCCTATGAACATACAGATAATGATTAAAACAGCAGATAAAAAACCTAATAATATGACTGTTTTTAAATTTTCAAACATTTTATCTTCCTTTATTTTTTTTGAATATTTAAGTATTTTTTCTTAATGATTATTGAATTTTCCCATTAGAGAGAAATATTTATTATTTATTGAAACTTGGTGCTTATCAAATTAGTTCAATACTCTTTTTATAGTAATGGATT
>CAZUHM010000104.1:0-7808 GCA_964620575.1 uncultured Methanobacteriaceae archaeon
CTAGAAAAGTTTTAAACGATGAATAAACACAACACTATTCACCACCCATTATTTTTTTATTTATTTTAAATTATTTTAACTCTTAATTACATATTATATACTAACAATTATTTTAGATATAAAGTGATAAAGTGATTGATTTTACAGATTTTTTTAAAGGTTTAAAACATACCCTTAAAGGTAAAGATGATACATTTTTCTTGGTAAATGACAAAACTAATGAAATCAGACAACATTTTGATGAAAATTACTGTCAGAAGTTAAATGTTGGAAAGTTCATTGATTGTCAAAAATCTAAGCAAAATTATTTCAACAAGTTAGGAATCAATTATGGCTTCTTTTTAATTCCTGACAAAAGTGTGGTTCTAAGAGACTACCTGCCTTTTGATGTAGGATATATGTATAGGTCTGCAGATGAATTGGGGGATGTTGTTAACGATTTAGCAGCAGTTTTCACAGAAGAAGATTTCTATAAAAATGATTCATTTTTATCACATAAATCACAGATTAAAGTAGTATCTTTTATTCTTTCAATATTCACAGATTATGATTATTCTTTTTATGAAAATTTAATTTTATCTAAATTAACTATGAGAAAATCAGAATTTGACGGCGATTTATTTTCTGCAAAAAATTGGTCTTATACCTTTGATGCATATTTTGATGATATGAAATACATTGAAGTTGACAAATTATTTTTGAATGATGATATTACGGAAGTATCATTAAATGAAGTGCCCGAAGAATTTAGGGAATTTTCTTCAACCAAGGCTCAATATTTTAAAAACAGGGACAGTTTAACGAATAAGAAAGCACTAGTTCTATATGATGCTAAGATGGAATATCTCATACCTGTCTTATTGGCCTATTATGAGGAAGTATATTTCTACAGGGATTATAATTACTTTAATAAACAGTTAATCAAATGGTTTAAACCGGATGATGTAATAGAACTTAGAATAGAACGTTTCATTGAAACAATGTACATACCTGAAATAAAGGATTCATCAGAAATATTGTTACCAGTTTCATTATCTATGGAGGATATTCACATAGAAGAGCAAACATTACACATTACCATAAAAGGTTATGATATGCGTAACATAGGATTATCTGCTGAATGCACGGTATTTATTGATAATCAACTTTTTGCAAGACAAAATTTTACTGAAGGAAGAATAGATTTTAAAATTGGTGTTGAAAGTATAGAATATGGTTTTCACGAGATAAAACTTTCAGTTGATAAAACCAGATTCACAAAAGCAAAAACAATAACTCAATCATTTAAATTCTGTGAAGACATAACAAAATATTTCAAAGGTTTAAATAAAACTATTAAGGGAAAAGGGGACACATTCTTCCTGTGCAATGATTCAAACAGTGAGATAAGACAACATTATGACTGTTATTTTAAAAGTGAATTTGATAGGTCACTCTTTATCAGAAGCCAAATATCTAAAATAACATATTTTAATAAGCTGGGAATTCCATATAAATTTTTTGTAGTTCCTGATAAGAGCGTTTTATTAAAAGATTATCTTCCATTTACTCCAAGATTCTTGAATCGTCATGTTGATTCTTTGGGCGATTATGTGATTGATTTATTGCCCTGTCTTGATGTTGAAGATTATCTTATAAATGACACGCACATATCAATGGAATCCTCTTTCAAAGTTGTTCCAAAGATTTTATCACAATTTCATGGCAACACTCCAGAGTATTATCAAAAATTACTGAGAGAAAAATTGGAGATGATTCCAGGATATTTTAAAGGAAACTTGTTATCAGAAAGAAATTGGTCATATGAGTATGATGAATATCATGAAAAATTCAAGAACATACCTGTTAACGAGGTTCAGTTTCCCAAATCAGCCATAGAAATTGATTCGGCCGAAATTCCTGAAGAATTCAGAATATTCCTTAAAAGACCATCAGTTTATATAGTAAATCCTGACAGCATTTCTGATAAAAAAGCTCTCATTTTTCATGGTTCATCAATTATTCATATGAGGCCTGCTTTATCAGCATATTACAGGGAAATATTCTGTTATTGGGATTACAGTTATTTTAATAAGGATATTGTCGAATGGTTTAAACCGGATATTGTTTTCGAACTTAGAATTGAACGTTTTCTGGAGAAAATCTTTTGTCCAATAGTAACAGATGGAAATAATATTTTAATGCCTGTAAAGTTACATTTGGATAATATTTCAGTCAAAAATTCTATACTTAACATAAAATTATGTGGGATGGACATTAGGGATATGAAACTGTTTTCATCATGCCAATTATTTATTGATGATACGCTGGTCTCGGAAAAAGCTTTTGATGGATATGAATGTGAATTCAATATTGATGTTTCAAATTATTCAAAGGGTGAACATGAAATTAGAATTTTTAATAAAGAAACAAAATACACAAAAATTGCAGAATTATTTGAGAAAATAACATTTTAATTAGGGTAGTATAATGTTGGGTAGTAGAATGGATAAGGAAGATATTTTTAATCAATTAAGAAAATATCAGGATATGAATATGTCTTATGAATCAGGTAAGATTTTGGGGTCAATGTGCACTAAGCCTGATCCGATTGCTATGGAAGCATATAAGATGTTTATCGAAACAAATCTGGGTGATCCCGGATTATTTGCAGGTACTGCTTTAATGGAATCAGAAGTCATATCATTACTGGGTGAATTGTTGCATTTACAGTCTGCTTCAGGTCATATTGTTACTGGAGGTACTGAAGCAAATATTATGGCAATGACTGTTGCCAAGTATTTGTTTGAAGAAGAACATGAGGGTGTTCCTGAAATAATTTTACCAAGAAGTGCTCATTTTTCTTTTAAGAAAATTATTTCAATGTTATCCTTAAAGCCGGTTTACGTTCCATTGACTGATGATTATAAGATGGATGTCAGTAAAATTGAAGACCTGATTACTGATAATACAATGGCCATCGTTGCAATTGCGGGTAGTACAGAGTTGGGCTTGGTTGATGATATAGAAAAAATATCAGAAATCGCCTACAATAATCATGTATATCTACACATTGATGCCGCCCTGGGAGGTTTCATAATACCTTTCTTAAATAATGAAAAGGAGATTAATTTAAACTTTGACTTCAAGTGTAAAGGTGTATCTTCTATTACTATAGATCCTCATAAAATGGGACTTGCACCAGTTCCTGCTGGAGGCATAATTTTCAGACACAAAAAATATTTGGATAAACTGGCAGTAGAAACTCCATACCTGACACAAGACAAACAGACAACAATAGTTGGAACACGGACTGGAGCAGCAACAGCAGCCACATGGACACTACTGAACTACTATGGAAAGGAAGGATACACAGAAATAGTGTCACAGGTTATGCAACTAACACAATACACGTATGAAAAATTAAAAAAGATGCAGCACGTTAAACTGACATGTAAACCTGAACTAAATGTAATATCATTTAAGGCAGATAATAACAAAATTGACAATCTAAAAAAAGAACTATACGACTATGGTTGGAGTGTATCAGTATCACAGTATCCTCATGCAATCAGGTTAGTATTAATGCCGCACGTAAAAAAAGAACATATTAATAATTTCCTAGAAGATTTAAATGAAATCTTAGAAAAAGGATAAATGGGATTGGAATTTATCCACCATAGATAACTTTTATAACTTCGATTTCATCATTATCATTAACTATTTCATCTTCAGTAACCGTTACACCATTCTGTTTAATGACAACGGTTTCAATAGGAATTTCTTCTTCTTTTAAAATATCTTCAATTTTAGTATTTTCTTTATATTCTATTTCTTTAACATCTTTTTTGTTAATTAATTTAATTGACATATTATTCCTCCGATTCAATTTTTGCATGTATCTTTTCTAAAAACTTACATGATTTACAGATGTCTTGTGATGAAGGTTCACCACATTTAATACAAGTTTTATTTGGAAGTCCAGTCTGTTTTTCAAGATAATCTTTTTTAATAGCAGGTTTGATTTTTTCAAAACCATTCAATATCGAATACATCATTGTCGGATGTTTTAATGTAGTTTCTCTTAGGAAATCACCAATTTCCATTCTGAAAGACTCATGAGCATAAGGACATCCATCAAAATGAACTTCAAAACCACTTTCTAAAACATACAAACCTATTTCTTTTTCAGGTATTTCACGTAAAGGCTTGATTTTTTGTGTAAAACGTTCATCACTGGATTCTGTTTTATAACCTATGCGAACCATATTATTTACATTGCCTTCCAAATAATTCATTAAAATACTTTGGGTTTCATCGTCAAGATTATGTCCTGTGGCAAGTTTTGTTGCATTAACCTTTCTTGCTGTCTGATTAAAAATTTGTCGTCTGAAAACTCCACAGTAGGTACATGCGTGTTGTGGATGAACTTCTTTCATTTCTTCAGCCATAATCTTATCTATGGTGAAGTCATATTTGTCATCAAAGGATATGATATGATGTTTAACATTTAACTCTTTCGTAACATCCTTGGCTATTCGGACTCCTTCTTCCCTGTAACCTGCTATACCTTCATCAATAGTTACGGCTTCTAATTCTATGATATTCTTTTCTTTGAGAATGTTCAATATTTTTAACAGTGCAACACTGTCTTTTCCGCCAGATAATCCAACAAGTACTTTATCTCCCTTTGTGACAAGTTTCTGTTTCTTAATTGTTTTCAAAACCTTGTTTTCTATAGATTTTCTAAAGCAGGAACTGCACAAACGTTGACCATTATATTTCCTGTGAATAACCACATGTTCATATCCACATTGTGTACAGACATTTTTTGTCAAAATTTATTTCTCCTATTAAAAAATTTTCCTATATTTAAAATATTGGGAAATCTTGAATATATTTTTTATCCAGTTTTAAAGCAATTTCTGCTTTTTCTAGTTCCATACCCAGATATGCTGAATGTTCCATTCTACTTATCATATCCCTTCTTAAAATCTCCTCATATATTGCTCTGGCAGTTGTTCCTTCAATAACACAGTTTATTTCAAAATCCTTGTATAAGATTGCCTTAATAAGATTGTCTTCAACGATAATTTTAAAGCTGCCCTTATAATCAGGAACAAATTTTCCATCAGCAACAGCTGTTATATGTGGGATATTGTCTGTATTGATGGTTACATCATCTTTTCTGTACTGATCTTTTAATTGGATAAGATTGATTCCGATGTTTTTGGGAATTGATTCTCTTAATTTTGATATGAACATCATATTAGATGCCGTTTTTAATTCTTTTATGCTGTTTTTAGTTTTTAAACTGCTTTCCGGGGTGAATAATATGTTAGCATTTACTTCCATTGCAATACCACTTAGCACGGCATGTACGCCATTGCTGTCGGCATCCAGTAATTCTGAAACGTTTCCAACCCCAAAAAATAATGCCTGTTTTGGATTTCTTTTACGAAACAGTTGGCATGCCCTTATGGATTCAGTCAATGACGGACTGTTGATTGGATCTAATAATGGATCGGCAATGATTGTTATGTCCTCACATTTTCCTGCTAAAAGTTCTAATGATTTAACTTTCTCTTCAGCACTTTTTGGGATAATCTTTTTTTCATAATTTGTAGGTATTATAACTGCCTTTGCATCATATTCTTTTATATCAGACAGTACTTTGTCATAGTTTCCATGATCTAAACTTAACACCAGGTTTGCACCAGCTCTTAAAGCTTCTCTTATTTCATCAGGGTTCATGGTATCAATGCTTAGGGGGATATCATAATTATCTTTAATTAGTTTTATCATGTGGTATGCTTTTTCAGGACTGTTTTCATTAGCATGCATTCCTACATCTACCATGTCCGCACCTGAATTAATGTAGTATTCCACTTTCTTTAATAGTTCATCGTCACTTAACTGTGGTGCATTAGCTATTTCACCAAGAACTCTCATTGGAAAATCTACTCCGAGGGGACAGTTTCCTATTTTAAAGTTTCCTTCTCTACTTAATAATTCATTTAATTTTTTGTCTGATTTCTGGTAGTTACTGATTATTTTCATTGCTTCTTGGTATTGTTTGTCTCTTATCAGTATATCTGCAGGAACGGATGTGGATAAGGTAATTTCATCTAGAATATCCAGTGTAACTTTTAAGTCAGCGGCGTTGCTTGGTCCTTTATAGGATTTTATATTTAGTTTTTCTTTTATTTCGTCAGTATCCTGTCTTATGAGGCCTGGTGTGAGAATTATATCTATATTATCGATGGGTGTTGTTTTATTGCTGTTTAATGAGTTTAGAATGTTTTTTTCTTTTAGGTGATATATAATTAGTTGTGGGGTAATGAATGCGGCAATAGGCATTGGTAAGACTTTGAGATATAGTTCATGTTTCCTATATTTTTCCAGATTTTTTCTTATTAATGATTCTGCCTGTAATCCGGTTATTATCAATACTTTAATTTTTATCACCTCTTTTATTTCTCTTATAAATATCTATCTTTTCTTTAGAATTTATGTTATTTTGTATTTTATATCTATTTAATTTGTAACGATTTATCATGTACATTTATGCTCATTTTCTATAAATTATACACTATTTTTGGGTGATATTGTATTAATTAAAAATATATTGCCATATTATTGAAAATTTTTTAATAATTGTTTAGAATACTTTAAGTTGATTTGATATTGATTATTAAATTTTCAAAAAATTAAACATATTTTAAAATCAACCACAATTATAAATATAATAAAAAACATAATGATTTAACATGATTAATTATAGTGTAGGTATTTGAAAATTTACTATATTGAAAACATTTATCTAACTTGTAACTATTTTTATTCAAAATAAAATAATATATGAGATGATTTGGAGGAATTTCTCAATGATTGAAATAAGATTTCACGGAAGGGGAGGTCAAGGAGCTGTAACTGCTGCAGAAATTTTAGCTAAAGCAGTTTTTGAAGAAGGAAAATACACTCAAGCTTTCCCATCCTTTGGTGTTGAAAGGAGAGGAGCACCAGTAACAGCATTCGCTAGAATAAGCGATGAACCAATCAGAAGAAGATATCAAATATATGAACCAAAATATGTGGTTGTATTGGATGAAACATTAGCTAATGTAGTAAACTTAACATCAGGTTTACAAAATGATGGTTCAATATTAGTTAACACTACAAGGGAAGTAATTCCTTCTCTTGAAGAACAAAATATTACAACATACACGGTAGATGCAACACAAATAGCATTAGATAATATTGGAAGAAACATAGTAAACACAATTATGTTAGGTTACTTATCAGCAAAAACTGGAGTAGTATCCATTGATTCATTATTAACAACAATTAAATCTACATTTAAAGGAAAAGTAGCAGAAACTAACTTAAAAGCTACAGAATACATCTATGAACAAAACGTAGAATAGGAATAAGGAGAATAGGTGAAATTATGAAATCAATAGGAGCCGCAGTTAGAGAACCTGGAAGTACTAGGAAAAATAAAACAGGTAGTTGGAGGACATTTAAACCAGTTGCAGATAAAGATAAATGTATTGGATGTGGCATCTGTTATTTATATTGTCCTGATGGTTGCATAACCTTAGATTATAATCCAGATTATGATTATTGTAAAGGTTGTGGAATATGTGCAGAAGAATGTCCAGTAAAAGCAATTACAATGGAGAGGGAATAATGGTAGTTAAAGTTATATCATCAGCAGAAGCAATATCTGAGGCAGTTAAACTTGCAAAACCGGATGTTATACCAGTATATCCTATTACACCACAAACAAAAATATCTGAAAAATTAGCAGATTATGTTGCAGATGG
>CAZUHM010000105.1:0-3435 GCA_964620575.1 uncultured Methanobacteriaceae archaeon
CTCTCTCATCCGGACTATCACCGTCGGTTTTGGAATTTCACCAAATCAGCATTTTTTTCAGCTCGTGGACTTAATTTTCTTCTTACCACCGGTGAGGAATTACACCTCGCCCTGAGAATTATTTAATTACTTTTATGTTACTACAGTATAATAAACATTGTTATCATTATAAAGTTTTTAAATTTCAATATATTTTTATTCCCTTATGAAACATTTGTTCTCTCATCTTGTAAAGTTTAAATATTATTAAACATTTTAATTAATATAACACTTGATATTAAACAAGTTTTAATTAACAGAAGGAAAAAATATATGAAAAATATACATAAAATTCTTCTAATAGCAATAATAGTTGTTATAATAGTTAGTGGAATATTCTATCTCAATGCTTCTTCAAATAAGAAGCTTATAACAACTAATGAAGAAATTAATACAACAGAACTAACAGAAAAATTATCTATTAATATGGATAATTGGAATTATGATGAAAAAAATGATATTTACTATCAGATAGGACTAGTATATTGTACAAATCCTGAAACAACGGAGTATGAAAGTTTAGCAATTTATGTTCCAGGCAAATATTTTGATGCTACTCAAAATGATAATGGAACATACACATGCACAATTAATGAAGACAATAAAATTGGTAATTATACTGCTAAAGATGCTCCTATAGTACTTCCAATTAATACTGCAGGATATGCTGCAAACAAAGCTCAAACTAGTTACAACAGTCAGGAAGCATCAGAATATACTACTAATGGAATAATATATGTGAATGTTGGATGTCGTGGAAAAGAAAATGGTGATAGTTTTAATGGTGGTGCACCATGGGGTGTAACAGATATTAAAGCGGCAATCAGATACTTACGATTTAACCTTGATAATTTACCTGGAGATTCTGAAAGTATCTTTACATTTGGTATGAGTGGAGGTGGAGCTCAAAGTGCAATTGTTGGAGCTTCAGGAGATAGTGAACTATATGCCCCTTATCTTGAAAGTATTGGTGCAGCAATGGTGGATAAAGCTGGAAGTCCTATTTCAGACAGTGTTTTAGGTTCAATGTGCTGGTGTCCTATAACCAATCTTGACACTGCTGATGAGGCTTATGAATGGAATTTAGGACAATATTCTGATAGTCAGACAAGAGCTGATTCAACATGGACTAAAGAGTTATCCAATGATTTAGCAACAGAATATGCAAATTACATTAATGAGTTAAAACTTAAAGATCCAGATGGTAATGAATTAATATTGGAAGAATCAGAAACCGGTATTTATAATTCGGGATCATACTATGATTATACTAAAGATGTAATTGAAGAATCATTAAATAATTTCCTTAATGATACTGAGTTTCCTTATACACCTAGCAGTAATGATATGGGTGGCCAAATGCCTACAGCTATGCCAATGGCAGATATGGGTGATAATTCAGAACTTCCAAGTGATGATATATCCGGTGATTCACCTCCTCAAGGAGCAATGCCAGGAGATTCCATCAACACTCAAGCATCTGGTGATTCAAATACGACTTACAATACTAAACAGGAGTATATTGATTCATTAAATAAAGAAATTGAATGGGTTGAATATGATTCAGATAGCAATACTGCTCACATCACCAATATTGAAGGATTTATAAAAACATGCAAAAGTCCAACAAAGGACGTAGGAGCATTTGATGATTTGAATAGACAACAAGCAGAAAACGATCTTTTTGGTAATAAAGATTCAGATTATTTACACTTCGATAAAACTATGGCTGAATTATTAAAAAATAATAGTGAAAAATATTCAGTTTTCAGTGATAATAATTCTCAATATATAAATGATTATCAAAACGATCTGACTAAGTTAGATGCGATGAATAATACAATTGAAACTAGACTTAACATGTATAATCCAATGTATTATGTATCTGATTATTATAATGGCAGTGATTCATCCAATATTGCTAAGTTTTGGAGAATCAATACCGGTATAGAACAGACGGATACTTCATTATGTGTAGACATGAATCTTGCGTTAGCACTTAACGGCACTGACAAAGTGAAGGATGTTGAATTTACAACTGTCTGGAAAGAAGGTCATACTACAGCTGAAAGAAATGGAAACAGTACAGGTAATTTCATTTCATGGATAAATGATTGTTTAAGAAATAATAATTAGAAAAAAAGTTTGTTTTTTCATAGAAATTAATTTTCTATGATTTTTTTTTAAAAAATATACATGCATTTAATTAATATATCTATTTTAACGGATGACTATCTTATTTTAAAAATATGATTAATAATATTACTACTTTTAAATATTAATATATAAATTATAAATAAGTTAATTATAATAAATTATTTTCTGATTAAATCTTTATAATTTCTCCATTTTCATATAGTCCAACAATATTACTGGTATTCAATTGTTGACAAATTTCAACATCACCCTTCAAACCAATTCTACCTAATTTAGTTGCACCCCATGAATTTCCAATTAAATCACTAGCCTTCTTCTTGTCTTCAGCCAATAATTTACTAGCCAGAGCTGATTCATCAAGTTCTATTTCAATATTTTTTTCTCGGGCTATATTAACTATTTCATCCACAATTAAACCTGCTCCAATAGCATCTTCAATATTAAACGTTTCATGTCTACCTGCCATAATTAATTCAATTTCATCACTTGCTAATTCCAATGCTTTTTCTGCTAATGCTCTTGCATTAATACCGGCACCAACTAATACTGTGATATTTTCATCTCTTTTTTTAACATTCTCCAAAACCTTGGTACCGTTTGTAGTGTTAATTACAAAGATATCACCAGAATAATCTTGGATGATTTCTGGAGAATTAGTTATATCATATCCTTCAATGGTGTTCAAATCTTTTTCTCCAGCAAGCACTGCATCTGGATGTTCTTCTTTTATTTGAAAAGCTTTTTGATCATTATTTACAGGGATAACCTTATTGAAGTTTTCCAATGCAACTACAATTGTAGTACTAGCTCTTAATAAATCAATTACTATTGTCAAATCATTTGTTGTTGAATTGAATAATGAAGTTTTTATAAACATTTAATCACCAATAAAAATAGTTGAAAGTGAGAATAAATTTATTTATTTTCACCAAATTCTTTTTCTAACTTACTATATAATGAATTTTCATCAATTTCTTTTTGTCTTTCTGCTTCTAGTTCTGGTGGAAGAATCAAATCAATCATACAATTAGGACATTTAAGATTAGCAGATACTGGATCATATCCACAGTCACAAGTTTCAGCTTCAGTATGATCAAATTCATGTCCACAAATATCACATTTAATTAACATATTTTACACCTATTATACTAATTATTTGTATATGTATACTTATATTTCTTTTTGAATGACAAATAATTAATATTATTACTTAGATAAATTATATTCATCACGGAAGTA
>CAZUHM010000105.1:3445-5968 GCA_964620575.1 uncultured Methanobacteriaceae archaeon
TTTACACCTTTAATTATTTTATTTGTTAGAATCATCTATAATATTTTTCACAATATTAGAATAAAAGCAATAACAAATATATATTAAAGTAAGATGGGGATAATAATTATGAAAAAGTTAGGTTTCGGATTGATGAGATTACCTGTTTGTGATGAAAAAACAAAGAAGGTCGACATGAAAGAATTTCAAAGATTGGTTGATTATTATATGTCTAACGGATACAATTATTTTGACACAGCATATCCCTATTTAAATGGTAACAGTGAAAAAGCTGTGAAAACGACAATAGTTAATAAATATCCTAGGGAATCATTCTTTCTTGCAAGTAAACTACCAATATTTAATCTTGAAAAAGAAGATGATATGGATAGAATATTTAATGAACAATTAGAAAGATGTGGTGTGGACTATTTTGACTATTATTTATTGCATAATTTAAGTAGTAAACATAAAGAAAAGTTTACTAAGATTGATTCGTTTAATTTTATAAGAAAAAAGAAATCTGAAGGAAAAATCAGGCATATAGGTATATCCTGTCATGACAGTCCTGAATTTCTCGAAAAAATGTTAAAGGAACATTCCGAAATAGAATTTGTTCAATTACAAGTTAATTATCTTGATTGGAATGATGATATTATAGAATCAAGAAAGATGTATGAGGTTGCATGCAAATATGAAAAGCCAGTTATTATCATGGAAGGATTAAAAGGAGGAGCATTGAAAAATCTACCTTCTGAAGCCAAAGAAAAGCTTTTAGAATATGACAATACAAAATCTATTGTTTCATGGAGCTTTAGGTTTAACTTGTCATTAGATAATATATTGGTTATATTGTCTGGTATAAATAATTTGGGGGATATGATAGAAGATATTGAATTGTTTGAGAATTTTACCCCACTAAAAAAGGAGGATTATGAAGTTTTAAATCAAGTTGTTCAGATAATCAATAACACTTCGAAAATAAAATGTACCTCATGTAACTACTGTTTAGACAGTTGTCCAAATTTAATAAACATTCCATTTTTCTTCAAATTGTATAATTCACAGAAATATTTAGAACAAGCACATTCTCTGAAGATGTACTATAATAATTTTATAAGTGAGGGTAATTCCAAGCCCTCAAAGTGTGTAAAATGTTATCGGTGTGTGGAAAACTGTCCACAAAAAATAGATATTCCTAAAGAGTTAGAAAAGGTAGTGGATATATATTCTTAATTAAAAATTTTCTTAATATCCAGAACAGGCGTATTATTTAACATGTCCACCCCATTAAAAGTTATAATATTCTCATTTACTTCTTTAATTTTGATTGTTGAAACTCCTATTGCATTTGGTCTTCGAGGGGCATGTGTTGAAAAAAGTCCTGTTATCGGTCCAGTACCTCTTAATGGTACTCTCTGATCATATCCCTCTGATTTATGGAAGTAGAATATAACAATATATTTCTCATCTTTTTTAATATCAGCCATACTTTCTAAATATTTTTCATCAACAATTAATTCTGCTTCATTATCCATTGATTCTTTCGAACTTTTTGGCATGTCTTTTACATCTTCATATATTGAATGAATATATCCTATCGGTCTAAAAACTATTTCATCCATAAACAATCACCTATAATATTTCTATGTTTAATTTCTTTTCTAATATTTCCTTAGTCTGTCTTAAAATGTTTGAGTATACCAGATGTATAGTGTTAAATAGTTTAATATCATTCAAATTAAGTAATCCATAATAAATATCACTTAATTGTTCATATATGTTTTGTAGATCTTCATCTGTTAATTCATTTTCAGGATTTTCCAGATAATCTTCTATTTCTGTAATCGAATCCACTATTTCTCCGGCAATATTTCCATCAATTGATAAATTTTCATCATGACAGTAATCAAGGAATGTATCACAGTATTTTATCATGAATTTAATGTTATCAATAATTTCAAGTTCTTCTAGGCTATTTTCAGTCATAATTATCATTATAATAATAGTTAATTAAAGAATTAATTCGAAATCGTATTATTTTCTTTTAATCACTTCTTATAGAAAACATAAAATTTTTTAGTTATAATTATTATTGTTATGGATATAATAAATATATTTCTCAATTTTATTCAGTAAAATCAGTACATTCATATTGCTGATATGTTGGATGATTAAGTTTTTAGGATAAAAATATATTAAAATTATCTTCATATTTTCAATTATTTTTTCATAAAAATAATTATAATCCATTTAATTTTAATTTAGTTTATGTATTTTAATATAAATTTAATATTGGCAATGTTACATTTAAATATTTAAAAATTAAATTATTATTATCTAATAATTACTATTTTAACTGTATTTATTAGATTATATATGTCATGGTGAATTAAATGAAAGTTAAATAACATAGGATAATCTATTTCTGTTATTTTTCTTTTCTAATATTATCATAGGCAATTTATATATTTACTAATGTAATTAGTGGAATTAGTGGTGAAATTTGGTTAGAATATGGTTATACTTGAAAATAATATTTTT
>CAZUHM010000105.1:5981-7613 GCA_964620575.1 uncultured Methanobacteriaceae archaeon
ATTCTCATGATTTTTAAGTGGATATTAAATTTTAAATACGTTGTTTATTATGATTTAAAAGTATATGAGAAAGATTATTCTTTCTGAAAAATATTATTAAAAAAAGTATAATTATTATTAATGCCCATTTATTGTTTTGTGTAGGATAATTATTTCACCACACAATTCTATTAAAATCTGTTTTAATTAAAAAATAGTTAAATTTGAAAAAATTAAAAAAAATAGTTGAAAAATTACCTGAAAGCAATTAATGCAATTATGATGATTAAAATTATTATTACAGCAACAATGATTAGAGTAGTACCGTCTCCACCAGAAGATGGGGTTTCTTTTTTAGCTACTTCTTGTTTAACTTCTTCTGCTTTAGTTTTTGCTTCGTCAACACTAGCTTTTGCTTCTTCTTGGACTTTTGTTTCAACTGTTTCTGTTGTAGTTTCAGTTGTTTCTTGAACTTTTTCAACTACTTCTTCTTTAGCTTCATTTACTTTACCTTCAACATCACTACCTTGAATGAATCCTTCTTCTCGTAATGCTTGGGTAAATGATGGTTCTGGACTCATCTTTAACACCTCAACAATAATATAAAAAAAATATGCTTTTTTAAAATATAATTAATTATATTGAAGAAGTATATATTAAGCTTTTCTGATATTTTTTTGATTTTAGGTGATAAACTTAAAGATTTTTAAATAAAATTCATTTTTTATTTATTTCTGAAACTGATGATACAATTTCAATAGATTTTATTTTCATAATTATTAATAATTATAAATAATACTTAATTAATTAATTTTAACACTAAATATATCTATCATTAAAGTCATTTAGAATTGAAGTCAATTGTTCATCCAACTTTGAAAGACAATCTAAGTAGATGGATTTTGGTACATCATAAAATGCCGAAGCAATACTACCACCTATAGCAGCTTGAGTATCAGCATCCCCTCCAAGACTAATGGCATTTCTTACAGTATCTTCATAACTATCAGATTCCAGAAAACATATAATAGCCTCCGGAACACTTTTCTGACAAGATACTTCGAAGGGATAATCCGGTCTAATGTCATTCAATTTACGTGAAAGATTATAAGAAAAGTTTTCTTCAACATAATTCTTAATGTATTCTTTACTTTTACCACATCGGGCAAGATATATGGAAGCTGCTGTAGACACTGCTCCTTTAATTCCTTCAGGATGATTATGAGTTACTTCGGCAGATATTTTAGCAAGTTTTTCAGCCTCTTCCAATGAATCTGCAACCCATGCTGTTGGACTAACTCGCATAGCAGAACCGTTTCCCCAGCTGTTATAAGCTTTTGTTTTATCAGAAATTATCCAACTTCTAAAACGTCCACCATAACCTACTTTATACTGACTACATAAATCCTTAATCTCGTTTACTAGTACTTCTTTTGAATAAGTATTATCATTTAATAGCCATGATGCAACAGATAATGTTAAAACAGTGTCATCGGTAAATGCTGAATATTTAGGTATTAATTCAAAGTCTTTTGTTTTAATAGGATTAAATTCCCTGGTTGATCCTATAATATCACCACAAATTGCTCCAATAATTCCTTTCATCTTTTTTTACGGCGAGGATACTGTGTCCTCTTTAGGGCACAGAGGAAT
>CAZUHM010000106.1:0-7600 GCA_964620575.1 uncultured Methanobacteriaceae archaeon
AATTGAAGAAGAACCTATTGGTTTTGGATTGGTTGCTCTTAATGTTACCATTGTTGTAGATGATGGTGAAGGTGGAAGTGAACCAGCAGAAAACGCTATTGCAGCATTAGATGATGTAGCAACTGTAGAAGTTGTTCACATGACAAGATTAATGTAAATATTTAATATTTACTAATAATCAACTTTTTTTATTTATTGTTATTTTCAGAATTATTACTTTTTTTATAGTTTTTAATAAAATATAAGTATTACTAAAATTATAATAATTATTAATAATTATTATGATAGACATTATATTAGCAATAACACTAGGAATACTTTTAGGAATAATCACAGGAATAACACCCGGATTACATGTAAATACTGTTGGAATAATAATATTCTCAATATCCGACAGAATACTAAAACATACTACAGCATTAACATTATGCAGTTTCTTTATCAGCATTGCATTATGTCATGCAATGATAGAATTCATACCATCCCTGTTAATGGGAATTCCCGATGAAGATACAATACTGAGCATACAACCAGGACATAGACTGTTATTTAAAGGAAAAGGTAGACAGGCAATACGATTAGTAAGTATCGGAGGTTTCGTATCCATAATCATATTAACACTACTGATGCCTGCCTTAATGATAATATTACCAGTGACCTACAACTTACTGAAAGATTACATAGGATATCTTCTATTGATAGTCATGATAATTCTTTTAACAAGATTCAACAAGAAAGACAGAAGATTCAAAAGCATACTCCTGTTTTTAATATCAGGCATACTTGGATTAACAGTATTAAACAGTAATATCGGAAGTAATCTTGGATTATTAGCTATTCTTTCAGGATTATTCAGCATAAGCAGTTTACTGTATAGTATTAATTCAAAATCCAAAATACCACCACAAAGCATGAATAAAAGCATATTGATAGACGGAAAGTTCAAAAAATCAGCATTTGCCGGAAGCATATCAGGCTGTATTTTAGGTTTACTTCCAGGCTTAGGACCGGCACAGGGAACAATTATCGCACAAAGCATAACATTAAACAGGAATATTACTCCAGAAGAATTTCTAATAACAAACAGTGGAGTAAATATATCAGACACCCTATTTTCCTTAATTGCATTGTATTTGATAAACAATCCTAGAAGTGCAATAAGTGTTTATATTGGAAACATATTGCCCAACATTGAATTAATTCATGTAGTGTTCTTTATATTTGTAAGCTTAGTTAGCGTTTCTATTGCATGTATAATTTCCATAAAAATTGGAGATTTCATGATAGAAAATATGGTAAAAATAGAATATAAAAAATTAAATATTTTTATAATACTTTTAATTACATCAATACTAGTCATATTCACATTAAGCAGTAATGGTTGCTTATGGTATGTTCTATTATGTTATATTACCAGCATATCCATTGGTTTAATAGCAAATGTTTTAGATCTGAGTAAAAGTAATCTGATGGGAGTTCTGATAGTTCCGTCAATAATAACATATCTTGGATTTATGTGATCTATATAATGATTACTTCATCGCATATCCTATTTAGTGATTCAACATAACCTAATGTTTCGACATCAGGAAATGCATCCACTATACCTATATCAAAATGGGTATCAAGAACATCTGGTAATTCCAATAGATTTTCATTAGTAATTTCATATGATTCTTCAGATATTTCATTTATTTTGAGATTTGTTTTCAATGAGTCTATGGATTCCAGGTAGATATCATTAAAATGTACGAATTTGGCATTTTTTAGTTTTGCATATATGCCAAGTGTTCCCGGACCACACATCGCATCAAGTACTTTGGGATTTTCATATTTTTCCAGAACTTCTTTTAATTGATTTATTTTTGGTGATTCTACCTTAGGATATTCTATGTGTATTTTTGATTGTTTTTTATAAAGTATTACTGGTTCGGTGTCTGTGTATTGTATGTCGCATCGTATGTCACAGCCAGACAATACTTCATAACTGTTTGTTTGAGTGTTTTCTGTTAATTTTCCTACTGTTTCATCAGTATTGCCTTTGATAACTGCCTTTACTTCTGGTATTTTTTTAGTGATTTTTTCAGCAGTTTTTTGATTACATGTTGTTGTAATCAGCACTAATGATTTATCAGTCAGATAAGGCAGTCTATCCAGACTGATTGCAGGTGTTATTAATGGTGTTCCCACTTTCCTTATGGATGCTGAGGAGGATATCTGTTTTTCTTCTATCATTATCTTTAGTATGTGTGCCATCACTATGTCCATATGTCTTTTTCCACAGCTTTCACATTTTTTATAGTTTTTGTCAAGTTGTGTCAGTTTTATTTGTCTTTTTATTGGTATTGCTTTTTTAAGTGTTTTTGTATAGCAATCGGGACATGCCAGGTATCTTTGAGTTATATCCTTTAAGACTTCTTCTTTGTGTTTAATACAGTTTTCTTCACAGTTACATTTCATGGGTTTATATTTGGTATCTTTAATAATTATTTTTAAATATAGTAATACTTTTATATTAGTTAAGTAATAATAATTATTATAACATATTATGACAATCAAAAACAACATACCAAAATACAGAACAAAAAACACAGAACAACTAACACAGACCGAAGAACAGGAATATCAAATAATCAAAGAAGAATTAATACAAAGAAAACTAAATGATGAAAATCCTAACGTAAAAAGAAAAGACATCCGAGAACTGATAAGCCAAGATACAACAAACTCCGAAAAGATAATAAGCAGACTAGAACATGACATGAACGGATATGGAAAAATAGACCCACTCCTAGAAGACGACCAACTCGAAGAAATAATGATTATAGGCAGCAATAAACCAGTATACGTATATCACAGAACAAATGGAATGATGATTACAGACATAATACCGACAGAAATAGAAATAAGACAAATAATAAACAAAATAGCAAATTACATACAAAGAAAAATAGACAAAGAAACACCGATATTGGATGCGAGACTGCCTGATGGAAGCAGGGTAAATGCTACAATACCTCCAATAACAGCTGACGGACCAACATTAACAATCAGAAAATTCAAGAAAGAACAGTTGACAATACTTGATTTAATAAAATCAAACACTATAAGTTCACATCTTGCAGCATTTCTCTGGATAAACATTGACGGATTAAATGTAAGACCTTCAAACATAATTATATCCGGAGGAACCGGTTCAGGAAAAACAACAACATTAAACACATTGACATCATTTATTCCAACAAAAGAACGAATAATAACAATTGAAGACACTCTGGAATTACAAATTCCTCAGGAACATGTGATAAGAACTGAAACCAGACCACCCAACATCGAAGGTAAAGGAGAAATAAACATGGACGTACTGTTAAAAAATTCATTAAGACAACGTCCTGACAGAATCATAATTGGAGAAGTAAGATCCAAGGAAGCAATAACATTGTTTGGAGCATTAAATACGGGACATTCCGGTATGGGAACATTACATGCAAACTCTACTCAGGAAACTGTTACCAGATTAATTAACCCACCCATGAATGTACCTACGATTATGATAAATTCAATTGATTTTATATTAATGCAGAACAGATTATATCATCCAGATAAAGGAATTATTCGAAGAATAACAGAAGTAGCTGAAATTGTTGGAATGGAAATGGACAAAGTACAGTTGAACAGATTATATCAATATAATTATTCAACAGACACTTTAGAATATACTGCCATTACGTCAAATGCATTAAATGAGATTGCAGCTATGAAAGGACTGTCAAATCAGCAGATTTTACAGGAAATTTCCAAAAGAGAAAAGTATCTCCTGATGAATATAGAAAACGAAAAGCATGACCTTTATAATACAAAGGAAATCTTAAACAATTACTACAACAACTGATTAAAACAAAGAAATAGCTAATAAAAAAAGACATGATTGAAGAAATATTTATTAAAATTGGTTCAAAAACAATTATATTCATTGAAAAAATTACTGGAAAAACATCGGAGAATAGGATAACTACTGATGAAAAAGAAATAACAGATAAAACATTTAATGAAATAATTAAAAGAAACAGCAATGAAAAAAGGAGTGTAAACTATAAAATATTGCTTATACCACTAATATTATCAACAATACTCCTTGTAACAAATAATTTACAGCTGCTGGTAGAGATAACTGCAATAGTTATACTGATATTATTATTTAGAAAAAGTCTTCCAAGAATAAAAGAGGAAAATAGAAAGAAAGAGATACTGCAAAAACTACCATATGCCCTAAGACAAATGTCAACCCAACTACAGGCAGGCATAGGATTATATGACTCTATGAAAACAATATCCACAGGCAATTATGGGGCATTATCAGATGAATTTAGAATCACATTAAATGAAATACAATATGGAACAAATTATGTTGAGGCGTTTGAAAAGTTATCAAAAAGAAATAAGTTGCAAACAATTGAAAAATTAGTCAGTCAGATAATCAGAACATTAAATAATGGAGGAAACCTGGCTAAGACTCTTAACACATTAGCAGATGAAAATTCATACAACATGAAGATTAAATATAAGGAATATTCAGAGAAATTAAATGCGATAATGTTATTATACATGTTTATTGCAGTATTGCTGCCGGTAATACTGTTTATTATGATAATAGCTGCAACAACAGTTATGGGATCTATTGTTAAACCGGAACTCTTGCTGATATTATATTTATTCTTCTTTCCGCTGATAATTGTTTTCATGATAATTCTTATTAAAAGGATGGAACCGACATTAAGCTGAAAAAAAGATTAAATAATCTTGTGAAAAAAGTATATATTAAGAAATAATGAGGGGACTAAATTGTCTAAAAAAGAAAAGGATTATATTAAGAATTTTAATGAAAGCCGTAAAATTATAAGCCAATTTCTTATAATAGAAAAAAGTATTAAACGGGCAAAGACAAATAAACCCTATCTGGAATTAGTATTACAGGATAAAACCGGTCAGATAGTAGGTAGGATGTTTAATAAAAATGTTTACAATGAGTTTGACAAGATAGAAGAAAATAAGGTATATAACATTGTTGGAAAATTACAGGAATTTCCTACAAATTCAAATAAATATAACATTTTAATTGACAGAATTATCATAGCCAAGAAATTCAATGAAAGGGAATTTATCATTCAGATAGAAAATCAGGACAGCCATATTGATTATTTAATTGCAACAATTAGTGAAATTGAAGATAAGGAACTTAAATTAGTATTAACCTCATTATTTGAAAATGAAGAATTCTTTGACAAGTTTATCACGGCTCCTGCAGCCAAAAAACACCACCATAACTATAAGGGTGGATTGCTTGTTCATACAAATGAAGTGGTTGAAATTTGTAAAACTATTGCCTGCATCTATGAGGATATCAATAAAGACCTGTTAATTACCGGTGCAATACTTCATGATATAGGCAAAACTGAGACTTATGATTATAAGACAGAAATTATTGATATGAATTATGAAGGGGTTATGTTGGAACATCTGTTTATTGGTGGATGCATGATTAAGGAACATATGAATTCATTAAAAATATCTGATAAAACAAAAGTTGACCTGTTACACTTAATACTTAGTCATCATGGTGATGTGGAATTAGGTTGGGGCTCATCAGTTAATCCGAGAACTCCTGAAGCTGTTGCTTTACACCAAGCTGATGATATGAGTGCTAAAATAACAAAATCCTTAGAATTTTAAGAAATAAATAATACAATAAATTTATTAAATAATAATTCAAAATATATAATAAAGAATCTAAAAAAAAATATAATATTTTAAAAAAATATTAATAATCAATTAATTATCGAATTTTAAGGTGTGACTATGGAGAAAATCAAAATCGCAGTTGTAGGTATAGGAAACTGTGCTAGTTCATTAATCCAAGGATTATATTACTACGCTGACAAAAATGAAGAAGACGTAGATGGATTAATGCATTGGTCAATTGAAGGATACAAGCCTTCAGACATTGAAGTTGTAGCGGCAATTGATATAGACAAGAGAAAAGTAGGAAAAGACGTTAGTGAAGCTATTTATGCTAAACCTAATTGTACAACAATATTCTATCCAGATATAGAAGAAATGGGCGTTACTGTTACAATGGGTAAAGTTTTAGATGGTGTAGCACCACACATGAGTGATTTTAAAGAAGATCATACTTTTGTTATTTCTGATGAAGCAGAAAAATCCAAAGAAGAAATTGTTGAAGTTTTAAAAGAAAGTGGTGCTGAAATTCTCGTAAATTATTTACCTGTAGGATCTGAAAAAGCAGGAAAATTCTATGCTGACTGTGCCTTAGATGCAGGAATCGCATTTATTAACTGTGTACCTATTTTCATAGTAAGTGATCCTGAATATGAGTCAAAATTCAAAGAAGCTGGATTACCTTGTGTTGGTGACGATATTAAAGCACAAATTGGGGCAACCATTACTCATAGAACATTAGCTAGTTTGTTTAAAGATAGAGGTGTTAGAGTAGATAGAACATATCAGCTTAACACTGGTGGAAATACTGATTTCTTAAATATGTTAAACAGAGACCGGTTAGCTTCAAAAAGAGAATCCAAAACCGAAGCTGTTCAATCAGTTCTTGCACACCGTTTAGATGAAGATGATATTCATATTGGACCAAGTGACTATGTTGCATGGCAGAAAGATAATAAACTATGTTTCTTACGTATGGAAGGTAGAACATTTGGTGATGTTCCTATGAACATAGAACTCAGATTAAGTGTAGAAGACAGTCCAAACAGTGCTGGCTGTGTGATTGATGCAATTAGATGTTGTAAATTAGCATTAAACAGAGGAATTAGTGGTGCTTTAACATCAATTTCTTCTTACACAATGAAACACCCACCTATCCAATATCCGGATGATATTGCACATGATAAAGTTGATGACTTTATCGAAGGAAAACTAGAAAGATAATCTATTCTTAACCTCCACACCCTAATTTTTTACTTTTTGTGCTTGTAAATGATTAATTTGATGATTCCACAGCTTATTATCATTCATATTTATTTTAAAAGAGAAACAATTGAATTAACTAAAAAAAAAATTTAAAAAAAAGAGAATTATTTTAATGAGTTGATGATTCCCGTAACTGGGTTATTCTCATAATCAGGCACAGGATCTTTTTCATCAACCATTATTGAAACTATGAAATCTTTATTATTTTTCTTAAAGGTATAAATACAGTCATTATAACCATCGATATTATAATTTTGTTGATTAATCTTTATTCCATCAAAATCATAATTTTCCTCTCCAAGAAACGTGAAACCGTTATTTATACGTTTTTGTTTTGCTATGGTTGTATTGATAATTGGACCCTGATAGAGATTTATAATATACTGATCATTATACATGACCAGTTGAGTATCATTTTCTATGAGAACATAACCGTCAGGCATTTCGAAAGTATAATTATCCATTACGATAGTATCAGCAGATATTGCAGATACACTTAAAAGAGTTAAAAGTAGAACACCTGCCAGCATTATCGATTTAATCTTCATCTTTTTTACGGCGAGGATACTGTGTCCTCTTTAGGGCACAGAGGAATCGC
>CAZUHM010000107.1:0-7586 GCA_964620575.1 uncultured Methanobacteriaceae archaeon
ATTATATTTATATAAAATAAGGTATAAGTTTTTTTTTAAAAAGTTTTAAAAGACAGAAAAGAAAAATATTAAAGCAGAATAGAAGATTATAAAATAAATTTTTTAGTGTATGAGAATACTTCAAATAGAATATAAAGAGGATTGTGGTAGATTATTATGATTACAGTTAATATTAAAAGATATGATCCTGTGAAAGATTTACATTATACTGAATCTTATGAAATTGAAGAAATTGAAAAAATGAAAGTACTTGATGCTTTATCTGAAATAAATAAGAAATATAATGCAAACATAGCTTACAGATATTCATGTAGGGCAGGTCAATGTGGATCATGTGCAATTAAGGTTAATGGTAAGGCTAAATTAGCCTGTAAAGCAGAAATTGGTGACAACGACCTGTTGGAACCATTGGATCTTCCAGTTATCAAAGATTTAATTGTAGATAGAAGTGAAATGAATTCTATAATTAAAGACCTGAACATGTACATGACATCAGAAGACTGGGATATGGCAAGAAAAAAACCTGAAGTGATAAAACCTGAAGCTTATGCTGATTCTGATAAGTTACGAGGATGTATTGACTGTTTCTCCTGTTTATCTATGTGTCCGGTCATTAAGAAAACTGAAAACTATGTTGGACCATACTTTATGAGAGGCTTTTCCAATATTGAGTTCGACCCTAGGGAAGACGAATCATTATCCGAAAAATCTGTTGAAAACGGTATTTACTACTGTACTTCCTGTGGTGAATGTACAAAAACCTGTCCTAAAGAGATAGATATATATGGAAAAGCTATTGAAAAATTAAGAGCAAAAATTTTCTATGAAAAGGAAGGTCCTCTTAAACCACATAAACTTGTTAGAAAAGCTGTATTAGAAACTGGTAGAACCGTTCAACCATCTGGTGAAGGTAAATATCCGGAAGGCTTTGTCAAAGAGTTCAATAAAAACAGGTCATCAGATAAGAAAAATAAGATTGCCTTCTTTACCGGCTGTATGATTGATAACAGGCTGCCATGGATTGCCGAGTATTTCATAGATGTTCTCGGTAAGTTGGGTTATGAAGTTGATGTTCCCGAAGCACAGGTCTGTTGTGGTTCCCCATTGTTAAGAACCGGACAAATTGACATTATCCCGGACTTAGTGGAGAAAAATTATGAAACCTTCAAAGATTATGATACCATTATCACTGTATGTGCTGGCTGTGGAGCAACGTTAAAAAATAATTACCCTGAATATGGCGTTAACCTTAATGTGATGGATATCAGTGAATTTTTAGAAGGAAAACTTGACCCTGAAGACATGAATGAGCTTAACCTTAAGGTAACATACCATGATCCTTGTCACTTGGTAAGAAGTCAGGGAATTAGCCAACAACCAAGGGATATTCTTAGAAATATTAAAGGTGTTGAATTTATTGAAATGGAAAAACCTGACCAATGCTGTGGTGCAGGTGGTGGAGTAAAATCAGGAAAACCGGAAATTGCAGAAGCTCTTGCAGATGATAAGGTGGATATGATTGACAAGTTAGATGTTGATTATGTTGTTACAATATGTCCATTCTGTGAATTTAACATTAACGATTCTTTACAAAAGAAAAATTCAAAAACAAGTGTCATAAACATGATGGAACTACTTAACAAAGCATATGAATAAGATTTATTAGTAATCTTATCATTTTTTTTCACTACTTTTTCTAATATTTTACTGCAGTACCGTTTACACTTATGAGAATGGTGTTTCCCATTGTACCGCCTAAGTTACTATATTTAATTCTGACATTTATTATTGCATTGGCACCTAATTCTTTTGCTTTTTCTTCCATACGTTCGAGTGCTACGTTCCTGGCTTTTTTTAATTCTTTTTCATATTCTGTTGTTCTTCCTACAACTACATCTCTTACGCCTGAAAAAATGTCTTTGTATACGTTTGCTCCAATTAGGCCTTCACCATTAACTATTCCCAAATATTCTTTTACAGTTTTTCCTTCAATATTTGGTGTTGTAACCATCATCATCATTTTTGATTTCCCCTAAAAATAATTATTCTAAAGTTATTAATAAGTTTTGAATCCGTTTATATTAAAAGTTACTCTTATTTTATATTTATGAAAAATCTGAAAAAATGAATTTAAGAGAAATTATTTTAAAAAAATTAAACAAAAATAATGTATAGTGATTATATTTGAAAATTTATAGCGTATTTGTCGAACCTAAAACTCCAGGTAACATAGGATTTTTAGCAAGAACTATGAAAAATTTTGGATTTAAAAAGTTGGTGCTGATTAATCCATGTAAACTAGAGGATAGTGCTTATTATCAGGCTAGTCATGCAAGAGACATAGTTCAAGATGCAAAAATTTATGAAAATCTTGGGGATTTTGTAGAAGAAAAACAGATTACGACAATTGTCGGTACTTCAGGCATAGCTGGTGGAAGTTACAATATTCCAAGAATTTCCATTACACCCGAAGAACTTGGAAAAAATATGCAAGTTGATGGAAACATTGCAATATTGTTTGGCAGAGAGGGTGAAGGTTTAAGTAATGATGAACTGAAACTATGTGACATCTTAGTTACTATCCCTGCAAGTGATGAATACCCAATTATGAATATCAGTCATGCAGCAGCAATTATTTTCTATGAAATTTTTAAGAATAAGAAAAATTATCCTATAGAAGATATGGAAATTGCTAGTTTTGAAGATAAAAAAATAATCACACAGCTATGTAACGAAATAATTACTAAATTAGATTTTCCTGAGCATAAAAAGAAGCAAGTTGACATAGTCACTAAAAGAGTTATAGGACGTGCATTCATTGCAGGTAGAGAATCTAAACTGTTACGTGGTATACTTAAACGCATTAATTCTAAAATAGAACCTAAAGAGGAATAAACAATGGCAATACTTAGTGATGTTGATATAAAGAAATATTTAGATGAAGATAGGATTGTAATTGACCCTATTAAAGATGAAAAACAAATTCAACCATCATCTGTAGATTTAAGAATAGGTAATGAATTCAAGGGATTTAAAATTATTACAAAACCATTTATTGACCCCTTTGATGATACTGACCTGAATTCATACATGGAATCGTTTGAAATACCTGATGGTGAACCGTTTATTATACATCCTGGTGAGTTTACACTAGCAACCACGTATGAAACTGTTAAATTGCCAGCAGATATAGTTGCTAGAGTAGAAGGAAGATCCTCTATGGGCAGACTTGGTGTTACAATGCACGTAACAGCCGGTTATATAGATCCCGGCTTTGAAGGAAAAATTACGTTAGAAATTTCAAATATAGGAAAAATGCCTGTAGCATTATATCCCGGTCAGCGAGTATGTCAGATAGTATTTGAGACCATGACAACACCTTCGGAAAAACCATACGGTCATGAAGACAGGGATAGTAAATATATGGGACAAACAGGACCTGAAGTAAGTAAAATAAAGCATGATTTTGACATAATTAATGGAGGAAAATAATGAGTAATGAAAAAGTTATGAGTATATCTAAAAAAAGGGGAATATTATACCCATCCTTCGAAATATACTCTGGAGTAGCAGGTTTTTATGATTATGGACCATTAGGAGGACTGTTGAAAAACAATATCATGAATCTTTGGAGACAGTATTACGTTTTCCAGGAAGGATTCTATGAAATTGAAGCTCCTACAGTAATGCCTAGAAACACGCTTAAAGCATCAGGACACGTGGATAACTTTACTGATCCAATGACTCAATGTACTGAATGTAATGAAGTGTACCGTGCAGATCATATTATTGAAGGTGCAATCAACAAGGAAGTTGAAGGACTTCCTGATGAAACATTAACTGAAATCATCGAAGAAAATGGTATTGTCTGCCCTGACTGCGAAGGTAAATTAGGTGATGTGCAAAGCTATAATTTAATGTTTAAAACACAGATTGGAGCTAGCGGTAAACAGGTTGGATTTATGAGACCTGAAACTGCTCAGGGAATATTCATTTCTTTTAAGAGAATTGCAAGATTTTATAAGGACAAATTACCATTCGGTATTGTTCAGTTAGGTAAGTCTTACAGAAACGAATTATCACCTAGACAGGGTGTTATAAGACTAAGAGAATTCACTCAAGCAGAAGCCGAAATATTTGTCGATCCAGCCGATAAAAGCCATAAGTATTATGAAAACATTGAAGATGTTGAATTAAAGCTTTTCAGTCAGAAAGAACAGTTAAACAATGATGAACCTATCATCATCAAAGTAAAGGATGCTATTGATTCAGGAATTGTTTCAAGCCAGATACTTATTTATCAAATCGTTTTAGCAAGCAATTTCTTAAGTACTATCGGCATTCCACAGGAAGCTATTAGATTCAGACAGCATTTACCTGATGAAATGGCTCATTATGCTATTGATTGCTGGGATGCTGAAGTAAAGACTGACCAGTATGGCTGGATTGAAATCATTGGTATTGCAGATAGAACTGACTTTGATTTAAAATCACACATTGCTCATAGTAAAGAGGATTTATCTGTTTTCAAGGAATATGATGAACCTAAAACTGTTACTGTAACAAAACCTTCATTCAACATGAAAAAGTTCGGACCGACATTTAAGGGAGATTCCCCTAAAGCTAAGGAATATCTTGAAAATGTTGATGCTGATGAAATAAAATCCAAATTTGACAACGGCGAAACATATACCTTCAGTATTGGAGATAATGAATACGAAATTGATGACAGTTTTGTTACATTTGAAACTAAAGAAGAACAGATTAAAGGAGAAAGATTTGTTCCTCATGTAATTGAACCTTCATATGGTATTGACCGTATATTCTATTCAACATTACTTCATTCATATACTGAAGATGTTAGTGAAGAAGGTGAAACTAGAGCATACTTCAAGTTACCTGCAAAGATTGCTCCAATTAAAGCTGTTGTTCTTCCGTTAGTTAATAAAAAACCTATGACCGATATTGCAGAAGACATTGAGATTACCCTACGTGAAAACGGATTTGTAACCTCTTATGATACCAGCGGTACTATCGGTAGAAGATATGCTAGAGCAGATGAAATTGGTGTTCCATTTGCAATTACTGTGGATTACGAATCTGCCGAGGACAACAAAGTTACCATCAGGGACAGAGATACCTTTGAACAGAAAAGAGTAGCTATAAACAGATTACCCGTAATTATCAATGAATTGATTGAGGGTTATGTTGAATTCAATGACATAGAAGAATGAGGTTTATGTATGATAATCGATGCACATTTACATGCGGATGCCAGGCCTGTTGAAAATTTCAGAGATATGAAAATTGCCGGAATAGATGCGGTAGTTACTTGTGCTTACGATGCCCTTGCTATGAAACATTCTGTTGTTTTATTAGAACATTTTGATAAAATAGTTTATGACGAACCCAAACGTGTTGAAAAAGAAAATATCAAATTATACTGTGCTGTGGGTATTCATCCAAGAGGTATTCCAGATGATTACGAGAATGTTTTAAACAAGTTACCAGAGTATTTGGAAGAGCCTAACGTTATTGCTATCGGAGAAATTGGTCTGGATTCTATTGACAAATTACAGGAGGCGGTTTTCATCAAGCAGTTGCAGTATGCTGATGAAAATAATCAGAGGGTTATCGTTCACACTCCTCGAACCAACAAGAGGGAAGTTTGTTCCAGAAGTATTGAATTGATTGACGAATACATTGACCCCCAATTGGTTCAACTTGACCATATTGACTTTTCAATTGTGGACATAGCTATTGATAAGGGTTATAGTCTTGGTATTACTGTACAGCCTTTGAAAATGTCCAGTGAGGATACTGTTAAAATGTTGGATGAATATGGATTTGACCAGTTTGTACTGGATAGTGATATTAGCCCTGCACCATCCAACCATTTATCGTTACCTGAAACAAAACATGAACTTGAAAAGGCAGGTTTCAGTAACCGGGATATTGAAAAAGTTACTTTTAAAAATGTTGCAAATTTCCACAACATTAAATTATAAAGTATATTTTTTCATAATAATTTTTTTGTAAAAAATAATTTAATTTAAAAAATAGTTGAGAAGTGAAAAGAAGGTTATTGTTTTAATAAACTAATATTTTCAGGAGTTACAACTATAACATTTTTTGTAGAACCTAAAAGAACGACATTTGCATTAGTTGCTGATTTATAAGCCTTTAATGTGGAACCTATTTTTCTAAACTCAGAAATTCTTCTTTCCTGAATGTATTTTAAGTCAATGATTGCTGGAACACCAGTTTTATTAACGTTTTCCAATTCGGATTCCAAATCGTTAAGTGTTTTAACTTTTATTAAACGAATCATGTCAACATTATATGTTTCCGGTTCAATAGATTGGATGTCATCATCTGAATGATCTACTGTAATATTGTAATCATCATAATCATCTTCGTATGAATCTTCTATTGAAGATATAATATTGTCGTTTAAAACTTTCTTGTTTTCATCATAATTCGGTTCCATATTGGATTCGCCATCGTATTCCCTATCAATTGATTTCTTAACATTTACTGTAAAATCTTTAAATGTACTCATTGTTCATCCCCCACATAATCTAATACTGTTTCAATTAAACGTTTTAAACCACCATTTGAATCGGTATGAATATCCACCGTTGGTAAGTTAAATTCATTTTCTGTTTCTTCTAGTGAAAATTCTGAATCATTTCTTCTGTTAATGGATAATGCTATTACTTTAGTAGGTTCTACTGCTTCTATTGCATTTAGTTCAGATTCTATTCCTATTGGTTCCCTGAATGGATGTTTTGGTCTGTGACATAAAACAACTGCATCAGGCATTGCTCCAAATAGAATGGCAGCTGATAATCCCTTAGGGTGTGGATTTCCTGTTTCTGTTAAACTTGATTGGCCTTCCACAAAGATAATGTCAGCATCTTCATTTTCTTCCATATACTTTATCGTTCCCATAACTGCTGCCGGAACGTCCATTACAGATAAACTTCCTGCCCTGAAATTAATATCGGTAGGCTTTTCAAATCCCATTTCATCTGTGGAAAATATGATTGCCTTTAATCCCATTTCTTTAGCAATTTCACCTAATTTTCTTGTTGTAGTTCTTTTTCCACATTCCTGTGATGTACCACCAACAAATATTACTGGTTTTTTATGTATGTATGTAATTTTAGGTAGTGTTTCAGTAACTTTTTCAGGAGCTATTCCCATAATTTTCTCAACATTGTCTAATCTTGAGCTTATTTGTTTAGCTATAACTCCTTTCTGCTGTGCAAATTTTATTATTGCAGGGTTTTCTTCCAATGGTAAAGATCTAAATGATGTTATAATATTTTGACCTAAATCTATTGCTTGAACTGCATATTTTAATGCTGCACCTTCTGCTCCTATAGGTAACATTATAGCGACAGATTTGGAATTGGTTTCTTCAACCAATGTTTTTAAGTCTGAACCTACTGTATATCCACAGAAATCTTTACCTTGTTTTTCTTTTGAATCATCCAAAAAACCCGCTGTTTCTACGCCTGTGAAATTAGAAAACTTTTCTCCTCCCCCACCAGCACCTATAATAATAAAAGGACTTAATT
>CAZUHM010000108.1:0-7556 GCA_964620575.1 uncultured Methanobacteriaceae archaeon
TTCGTAGATAAACCTTCTACAAATCCACATCCTCTACAGGATGTGGTAGTTTAATTATAGAAACCCCCTAATTAAATGATAAATTATTAAGATTATTAAATAACAATCTATTGATATAGTTATATATTATCATATAATATTAAACATTCCCACATTATTTAGAAAGAATGATTTAACACGAAAAAACTGTAAAAATAAGATTTAGATTTTTAAATAAATAAAAATAAAAATAGAAGCAAATGTGAGGTTAATCGTTTTTAATAACTTCTTTATGTTCATTGTTAGGTACTATCTGCATTTTACCATCGTCATAGGTAATGTCCAATTCTTTAGCATCCATGACATAATGTAAACATATGGCAAGTGCTGCTACCTCTGAATGTGGCTGATTTGTTACACTTAAATTCCAATCTGCCAATTCATATACTTCTGTAGGAACTCTTGACCCACCGACAATTATCAGTTTATCCCTGCCATTGTCCCTGATTGTTGGAATGATTTCTTCAACATGTTTTCCATACATAGTCAAGTGAATAATTTCAAAGCCGTTTCTTTTATGTTCTTTAATTACTGATAATGATTTTTCATTATATTCAACTTGGAAATCACCACCCCAATTATCAACTACACTTTCCACAGATTCTATTATGTGTTTATCACGTTCTCCGCTTAAAATTACTTTATCTGCTCCGAAAGCTCTTGCTGTTAGACAGACATGTGTTGTAATTCTTGTATCTCTTCCAAGCCTATGATCTAATCTCAGTACTGTTATCATAATAATCTCCCATTATATTAAAAAGTTAAAAGCAATTATTAAAACTATTAAGGACACTACTCTTGCTATTTCATTAGAAGCACCCATAATATCCCCAGTCACACATCCAAATTTATTATCTGCCATATGTGCCAGATATAAACCTGTACATACTGCCACAATAATTGCACATACTCCAGGTATACCCAATATTAAATATCCTATTAATGAATTTATGATTACCAATATTAATAAAATTTTAGAATTTATACCTGATTTAATTAAACGACCTATTCCTCTTGAATCATCTTTACCAATAACCATTGATGTTATCATACTGAATTTTGATGCAAATTCCATTAGTAAAACTGTTTGAACAAAGAATGCTGATGGAATTGATGAAAGTGCTGCGAGAGTTAAACTGGCTACAATAAAGAATGTTGCAATACCTCCTGTTCCAACCATAGAATCTCTCATTACAGTTAAACGTTTTTCGGCATCTCCATGAACCATTAATCCATCACCCATATCCATTACACCATCAACATGGTTAAAACCTGTAAACCATATGATAAATGCATAGATAATAACTGCTGTCAGCATAGTGTTTAATCCAAGGAATACATGAACAACATATGCGAGAATAGCTCCAAGAGCACCAATTAACAACCCAACATATGGCCATATAACAACACTACTTGCCATCTCTTCAATTGTCACCATCCTATTAACAGGAATTCTTGTAGAAAATGAGATAATACCCAGCAAACCATTTAATGAAGGACGAACTATTGTTTTTGACTCTTTTGTTTCTTCCCCATGATCAGTCATTATTACCACCTTAACTGTTTTTGATTAATCTCCTGAATATCCCAAGTTTTTGAAGGACTTGTTTAATGCTTCACTTACTAATTCCTTTACTTCATAGAATAAGGAAATGTCAAATGAGATGATTTTAGCTGATTTATCCTCACATGCTATATATACCATATTATAGTAGTTGCCTAATTTATTGGATAAGTCATCCTGATTGATTGCTCCTACCTGCCATGAAACTGTTGATATTGTTTCAATAACTGTTCGATAAATATTTAGTAATGTAATATTATCCAGTTTTACATCAAGAATCAATGTGATATTTGTAAAGAATTTCTTTTCAAAATATTCGACAGTTGTTACTGCACATATACCATTTTTTTCAACAAGTATTCTTTCCAAACCTTCTTCATTGTAATAATGATTATCAAATTCATTTAAGTGTTGAAAGTCAAAATTATCGCGGTTAGCAAGAACATAACACGGTTTATCAAATTGAAATAATAGCCCATTGCCTTTTTCTGTTATATTTACTCCTTCAATACTTGTATTCAAGAATAATTACCTCCCTATTTTATTGTTTAATTAAAGAAATTTAAGAATAATAATACTAAAATAATGTTAAAGTTTCTTTAGTGAAATTAACTAAAATTGATTTTAATCTCCAAATATGCTTAATTTTCCTCTAATATTATTTTATGAAAAGGTTTTTATATAATTGACTAAATGAAATATCTATTTTACTTGATTTCTAAATGATTAATAGACTGGAAAAACAAATAGTAATACAATAATTTTTAATGGAAGAATAAAAATGGTTGTACTTATAGACCCACAGGTATCAGGTTTAGCAGGAAACATGTTCATAGGAGCATTTGTTGATTTGGGTGCTGATAAAGAAAAGATTAAAAAGGTCATACTGGATTATGCTCTTGAGTTCGGTGACGTGAGTGTTGACATATCCAAGAAAGCAAAATCAGGTGTGATGACAACTTTTGCAAGTATAGAAACTGAAGACAACTCTGCAAGACATTATCCTGACATAATCAATCAATTAGATAAAATTACAAATGACAAATATGCTGCTGATGAATGTGTTAAAAAAAGTATTAACTTATCAAAGAAAATTTTTAAAACATTAGCCATTGCCGAATCAAAAGTTCATGGAAAAAGTTTAGAAGAATTACATTTTCATGAAGTAGGATGTGCTGATGCCGTTGCCGATATTGTTGGTGCATCCTATGCTTATCATTTACTGAATTTTGATGAGGAAAGGATTTATTCACTGCCTGTAGCTACAGGAAACGGTTCTGTTAATACCCAACACGGCATACTGCCAGTTCCTGCACCTGCAGTAATCAACATACTTGAAAACGTTCCAACATTTGGTGGTGAAGTAAACACTGAGATTGCCACACCTACAGGATGTGCAATACTAGTAAATATAGTAGACGAGTTTATTTCCTCAGCACCTTTAATGGAAAACAAGATTATTGGTTACGGTTCCGGTAAGAAGGATTTGAAAGTATTGAACGCTCTTAGAATCATTAAGGCAGAAAATAATGTTGAACAACATACCATAACAATTCTTGAAACAAATATTGATACTCTCAGTGGAGAAGTTATGGGCAATCTTTATGATAAATTATTGAATGAGGGTGCACGTGATGTCAGCATCACAGCTACAATGATGAAAAAGAATCGTCCAGGACACATCGTTAAAGTTATTTGCCGTAATGAAGATGCCGAACATTTAATTAGGGTATTGATGGAAGAAACTGGTACGTTGGGTGTTAGAATGTTACCATACATTCATAGAGGAGTGGCATTTAGAGAAAATGTTATGCATTCGGTAGAAATAGGCGGTCAAATGGAAGAGGTCAGATTTAAGATTGGAGAAATTGATGGAAAAGTCATTAAATGCACCCCTGAATATGATGATTTGAAAAGATTATCTGATAAGACCGGCATGCCCCTTAAAGATTTGAAGGAATATATTGAATATGATTATAGAAGACAACAGAAGTTGATGTTATGAAAAAAGCTAAGGGAATAAGTGTATTGTCCGGTGGTTTAGATTGTACTGTGGCAACAAGTGTTTATGCAGAAGATTATAATCTTACTGCCATAACTTTTAATTATGGACAGCAAAGTCTTGAAAAGGAACTTGAACATGCAGAATTGATTTGTGAAAAGTTAGGTATGAATCATGTTGTAATTGATCTTCCATGGCTCAAAGATATCAGTAATTCAAGTTTAACAAGCAATGAAAAAATTCCTGAGATTAGTGATGATGACCTGGATAATTATGATGTTGCTATTGAAACTGCCAAGTCTGTATGGGTTCCTGCGAGAAATACTGTTTTTTGCAGTATTGCCTTAGCATTTGCTGAAAGTATTAATGCAAAAATTATCATTGTCGGATGGGATTATGAGGAGGCCATAACTTTTCCTGATAATTCGAAGGAGTATCTGAATGCTTTTAATGAAACAATCAAATATGGTTCTTTTGATGATATTGAAATTAAAGCACCCCTGATAGATATGAATAAGGAAGATATTGTTCGAAAAGGTTATGAAATTAATGCACCAATGGATTTGAGTTATTCATGTTATGCAGGTGAAAGTAAACATTGTGGTGTATGTGAGTCATGCAAAAGAAGAAAAAGAGCATTCATATCTGCTGGACTTAATGATCCTACAGAGTATATTGAATAGTGTTGTGGTTAAAATGAGTGATATTGATTATGAAGTTAAACAGTTTAAGAAAACATTAACGACGAAGGAATTTTTTGAAAACTTTAATAATTTTGATTTGGTGCAAGGTTATTGTAAGGAATGTCCTAGATACGATACGAATTATTCATGTTCTCCTCTAGATATTGATATCAAAAAGTTTATTCTTGAATATGAATATATTGATATATTTGTAACACAGTTATTCTTTGAACCAGAACAATATGAAAAGGATTACTCTCCCGATGAACTCAGTAAATTCCTGTATGATACATTTTATAAGGAAAAGAAGAAAATCAATAACAAAGTACTGGAATCCGAAAAGGATTATTCTAAAGCCATAAGTATAACCGGACCGTGTAATCATTGTGCTGAAAACTGTAAAGAATTGTATGATGAATGTTTACATCCAGAAATAAGACGTTATTCCCTTGCATCATTGGGGATGGATAGTAAAAAAATATTAAAAGATCTTTTTGATATTGATTTGTTATTAATTAACGGCGTACTGCCTAAATACTTAAATAGTATAACATCATTACTTTATAAAAAATAGTCATTTGTTAAAAATAGTTTTTTTTGAGAAAAAAATGTAGAAAAGGAATTATTTAATATACATTAAAGCTGCGCCTTTTTCTACTGTATCTCCCTCATTGATGTAAATTTCTTCCACTTGACCAGATTTATCTGCTTTTACATCGTTTTCCATTTTCATTGCTTCGAGAACAGCAACAGTATCTCCTTCGTTGACACTGTCCCCTACGTTGACTTTAAGTTTTACTATCATTCCCTGCATTGAAGAAGTTAATGAATCAGGATGTGTAGAACCTCCTTTTTTGTCTGGATCGATTTCTATGTATCCTGTTGGAAGTACTGTTACTGTGAATACTTCACCATCTACATCAACATCATATGTATTTGGAATGTTTGATGATGAAAATTCTGGTGTTTTAGTAGGAATTTCTTCTGCAATTGCTTCTCCTTTAAGGAATTTTTCAGCTACCTGTGAATATAGTGCATATGTTAAAACATCTTCTTCTTTGTGCATCAGGTTATTTTCTTCCACATATTTACGAGCAGCTTCCAATTCAGGTTCTAGTAAATCTGCAGGTCTGCAGGTTATTGCTTCTTCATCACCTATTGCCTCATTATATACTTCTTGATTGATTTCTGCAGGTGATTTACCATAGTATCCTTTTAAATAATCTTTTACTTCTTTTGTTACATTTTTGTATCTTTCACCAGTTAATACATTCATTACTGATTGTACTCCTACAATTTGGCTTGTAGGGGTTACTAATGGTGGATATCCTAAATCTTTACGTACTCTTGGAATTTCCGCTAATACATCAGGATATTTTTCTAGAGAATCCTGTTGTTTTAATTGTGAAACCAAGTTAGACAACATTCCACCAGGTACTTGGTATATCAATACATCAGTATCTACTGTTGATGCTAATGGATCTAATAATGCAGCATATTTTTCATGTAATTCTGCGAAGTATTCTTTGATTTTGGACAGAAGTTTTAAATCAATTCCTGTATCATGTTCTGTTGATTCTAATGCCGCAACTACACTTTCTGTTGGTGGTTGTGCTGTTCCACCTGCAAATGGAGATATAGCTGTATCCAGCATGTCTACACCAGCATTTACTGCTGCCTGGTAACTCATTAATGTCATTCCACTGGTACAGTGACTGTGTAAGTTTACTGGTAATCCTATTTCATCTTTTAATGAAGTGACTAAGTTTGTTGCAACTTGTGGAGTGATTAATCCTGCCATATCTTTGATGGTTATTGCGTCACATTCCATTGCAGCCAATTCTTTTGCAAAATCAACATATTTTTCTATGGTATGTACTGGACTTATTGTGTAACTTATTGTTCCCTGAACATATGCTCCCTGTTGTTTTGCTGTTTTAATAGACATTTCCATGTTTCTTGAATCGTTTAATGCATCAAAGATTCTGAATATGTCCACACCGTTTTCATATGATTTTTCTACAAATGATTTTACTACATCATCCGCATAATGTTTGTAACCTACCAGGTTTTGTCCTCTTAATAACATTTGAATTGGTGTTTTGTTTAAAGAATCTTTGAAAGTTGTTAGTCTTTCCCATGGATCTTCGTTTAAAAAACGTATACATGAATCAAAAGTTGCTCCACCCCATGCTTCTAAAGAGAAATATCCTACTTTGTCCATATCCTCTAAAATAGGAACCATATCCTCAGTTCTCATCCTTGTAGCAATTAATGATTGGTGGGCATCACGTAATGCAGTTTCAATAATTTTTACTTTTGGCATATACAACCCTTCTTTTGTTTTATTCAAATATTGTTTAAAATTTATAATTATGTGATTTAAACACTTGTATTTTTAAATTAATAATTCTTTATAAAAATATTATTATAATTCTCCATACTATTATAATCTATTTATTAAATATGTTTAACTTAATATACTAAGTTTACTATTTAAAGGAGATTGTTAAGATGCATATATAAAAATAATGTATTTTCGAAAATAAGTTGGAAGTGATTTAAAAGTGTGAAAAATAGCAAAATAAAAGATAATTTATTAGAAAGACTAATAATTATCTATTTTAATCTTTGTCCGGTAACAGATTTTTTGTTTTGCCAACTGTATCTTCTTAATCTTTTAGATCTACCAAATCCACAAGAAGCACAGTATTTTTTATTTGGATTGAAAGCGTTTCTACCACATCTTCTACATCTGATATGATTTTTCTTATTACGTTTACCAAATGATGGTGTTCCTTTCATTATATAACCTCCGTCTAATATGTTAAAATTAAATGAATAAAAATAAAACCTTAAAAAAGGTAAAAACTAGAGAATAGAACTAAATTCTATTCAAATTAGATACACGATCGATATATCTCATTATACCTTAAATATATAAACAAATCAGGTATTACTTCTAATAAGGACGATTAATATTAATAGTTAAACTACTAAGTTGTCCTTTAAATAATTATCCTGGTGATATGTATACTATGTTATCTCCACGAACTAAAACTACGCCTAATCTACGAGTTGATTCACCATTTTCTAGTTCTTCAGCATCGTTAAGTACTAAATTCATGTGCATATCAAAACTTTGTAACGCTCCTCTAAATTCTTTTCCACCTTTGAGTTTGATAAGAACTTGAGAATTTAAAGCTTTTCCTAATGCATCTAATGGTCTAGATGTGTTGTTATTATTTTTTTGATCGTTCACTATTAA
>CAZUHM010000109.1:0-7394 GCA_964620575.1 uncultured Methanobacteriaceae archaeon
ACAACATCAAAATAACACCAACAACCACAGGAACAAAAACAATAACAGCAACATATGCGGGAAACAATATAAACTTAGCATCCAGCAACTCAACAACTTTCCAAGTTAAATCATCCTAGAAAGAGAATTACACCCTTATCCCAGATTTAACATTTTTAACCTCCCTTTATGATTATTTTTTTTAGAATGAAAGTTTACCTTTTTATTGACAATACCAAGAAATATACATCCTCATCCATATAGATCTGGTTATTACAATAGTTTAAAATAAAATTTTTTTTGTCAAGAATTCATTTGAAAATCTTTAATTTAATTTATGAATAAATTATAAACTGAAATATATGATTACACGTGTTTTATTAATGGAAATAATTAATTAAGGAATAATTAGATATAATTTTGACTCAATGAGTTATACTAATTACTAAAAACATTGTTATTTGATTTAAATCAATAATTATAGAAACTATATTAATAATCTTAAACATATATAGATAAAGAGTATAAAAATAACTAATTAAATTCACAGATTAAAAAAAAGAATTAAATGCAATAAAACTAACAGATTAACTAATATCATATTTCAATATAATAAAGTTACTTAGGAGGTAGGTTAATTGATAGTTGGTACACGCGGTAGTAAATTAGCTACAACACAAACCCAAACTGTTGTTGATTCTTTAGAAGAGATAATTGGTGAAAAAATAGAAACAAAGATTATCAAAACAACAGGAGACAAAATTAAAGACTCACAATTATATAATATTGATGCAAAGGGAATATTCACAAAAGAATTAGACACAGCATTAATTGATGGAAGCATAGACTTTGCTGTACATAGTTTCAAGGATCTTCCAAGTGAATTGAACGACCAACTCGCAATAACTGCAATTCCTAAAAGGGAAGCTGTTAACGAAGTATTAATCTCAAACTATTCATGGGATGAACTGCCTGATGGTGCCACATTGGGGACAAGCAGTGTAAGAAGGGAAGCATTCTGTAAATTACACGAAAAAAACATAGTGACAAAGCCTATCAGGGGAAACATTGACACCAGAATAAGAAAGGTGGAAGAAGGAGAATATGATGCTACAATAATGGCACTTGCAGGAATTAACCGTCTTGGACTACAGGACCATGTTAAAGAAGTCTTTGATGAAACATACATAGTACCTCCGGCAGGACAGGGTGCTTTAGCTGTGATGACACATAAGGATTCAGAATACTATGATGTCGTCGCTAAACTCAACGATGAGAACACAAGATGCGAAGCATTATGTGAAAAAGCAATACTTGAAACATTGGAAGTAGGTTGCCAATGGCCTGTAGGTATTGTATCCAAAGTAAATGGAAATGATATTAATATACACTGTGAATTATTAAGCCCTGAAGGAAAAATATTAGCAGACATCAATGAAACTGCTAAAAAAGATAATGCTATTGAAGCTGCAAAATCCATCGGAAAAAGATTGAGAGAGGAAGCATTATGAAACAGACTAACGTCGGAGTTATAGGAGTAGGAGCTATGGGCTACAACCATGTGAGAATCTACTCCGAACTAGAAAATGCAAACTTGTTAGCAATATCTGACATGGTAAGAGGTACCCTGGACAAGGTATCAAAGGAATTTAACACTGTAGGATATGTTGATGTTGACAACATTCTCCAGTTAGAAGATATTGAAGCAGTAAACATCTGTGTACCAACAGTATTTCACCATGATGTAGTTATGAATGCCATTGAAGCTGGAAAAAATGTTCTGGTGGAAAAACCTGTAGCATCAAAGCTTGATGAAGCACGGGAAATGATAGATGCTGCAAAGGATGCGGGTGTAATATTGGCAACAGGACACGTTGAAAGATTCAATCCAGCAGTAAGGGTAGCTAAAAGATTGATTGATGAGGGTGAAATTGGAGACGTTGTGACGGCCAATGCTAAACGTCTAGGCCCATTCCCACCACGTATACGGGATGTTGGAGTAGCAATAGACCTTGCCATACATGACATAGACATTTTCAACTATTTATTTGAGGGTAAGGCCAGCTCAGTATATGCAAACATGAGCAGTAACCTTAAAAACTGTAAATTTGAAGACCATGCAGAAATAATAACCAAATATGACAATGATGTTCTGACAATTCTTGAAACCAACTGGTTAACACCATACAAGAAAAGACAGTTAAACATCACTGGTGTGGACGGAATCATATCCGTAGATTATGGTGAACAAACCGTGACGGTTTTCAAGGAAAATGATAAGGTTGAAAAGGTTAAGGTAGAAAACAAGGAACCGTTGAAAGAAGAGTTAAGATCATTTGTTGATGCTGTGCAAACAAAAGGCACTCCTGAAGTATCCGGACAGGACGGATATGAGGCATTGAAAATTGTTGAAGCAGCTATGAAATCATCAAAAGAGAAAAAATTAATAGAATTTGACTAAACTAGGGGGATTATATTATGAACAGTAAATTAATAGAAAAAGCAACCGAATTAAGAAGCAAAGGATTAACTACCGGTGAAATTGCAGACGAATTAAACATTTCAAAAGATACCACGCAATGGTTAATAATGCAGATGACAAGTGTTACCAAAACCAAACAGAAACAGAAACCGGATGACTTTGCTATCAACTGGAGAACAGTGGGTTCTTCATCAGCCCGTATGCAGTACATTTCCAGTGCACTTGCGGATTTAGCTGTGGAAGACAATGAAGTGGATGCTGTTGTTGGAATCAGTGTAAGTGGTGTACCATTTGCAACGATCATGGCAGAACTGTTGGATTCCGAATTAAGTGTTTTCCACCCAATTAAACACATGAAAAACGAATCAGCACAAGGAGCTATCAGTAACAACTTTGCAAACATCAAAAACAAGAATGTTGTCATAGTAGATGATGTTGTAACCAGTGGTAATACTGTTATGGATGCTATCAAAGTATGTAAAACCCACGGAGCAAAACCAGTAGCTGTAACCGTCCTGGTAGATAAGAAAGGTATTAACGACATAAATAATGTACCTATTAAATCATTAATTAAAATTAATAAAGTAGGATAATTAATACGATTAACCCCCTTCCAATAACTTTTTTTTTACAATATAAATATATACTTAAAAATACATACATAGTACATAATAAAGCGTTATAATTTATATAGACTAAATTTTTACCCATATACGATAAGAGTATGAAACTTTATAATAGGAATTCAATCGGAGGACATCTAGTTTGAAGAAGACAAGCAATAATAATAGAGGAAGAAATAACAACAACCAACAAGGTGGAGAACAAACTATTCGTGTAAGAAGTCCACGTAAAGGAGAAATCCCTGGTGTTGTTGAACAGATTTTAGGACATGGAAAACTTAAAGTACGTTGCAATGATAAAAACATCAGATTATGCCGTATCCCTGGAAAAATGAAAAAACGTATCTGGATACGTGAAGGAGACGTTGTTCTTGTCAAACCATGGGACTTCCAAAGTGATGAAAAGGCAGATGTAATATGGAGATACACACGTACTGAAGCTAACTACCTTGAAAGAAGAGGATTCTTAAAAATATAAACAAACGTTCCAAAATAAACCTAAGGAAAGATGATATGGACTTATTGGAAAAGTTAGAGCCAATACTGATATTTGGTTCTATCATACTGGGTTTATTATTCAATAATGTGGAAGTTTTAAAACAAATAAGTCCTTCACTCATCACTATTTTTTTAGCATTGATGCTTTTTGCACTATTTCTTGATATTCCGCTCAATGACATCAGAAATAGTTTTTCAAACTTAAAATTTACCAGCACAAGCTTAATAATTAACTTCTTATGGACACCATTATTCGGTTACTTCTTGGGAAATCTGTTTTTAAATGGAAATATTGACCTGTTCATAGGATTTGTGATGCTAATATTGACGCCTTGTACCGACTGGTACCTGGTATTTACCAAGATGAGTAAGGGAAATGTACCATTAAGTTTATCAATATTACCCATAAACTTAGTACTGCAGTTGATATTGCTGCCGGTATACATGTTAGTGTTCTTTTCAAGTTCCAATACAATAGAACTTGCAGATTTGGCAATGAGTCTCTTGACATACATTGTAATACCATTTGCAACATCATTAACAGTTAAATACTTATTTAATAATAAACCTATAAAAGATAAAATAACAGCATTCTTCAGTAACTTTCAAACAATATTCCTATGCATAGCCATATTCGGATTATTCAACACAGAAGCAAAGAGTTTAATTAATAATCTGGATTCAATAGGACTATTGTTCATTCCAGTAATATTGTTCTTTATAATTAACTTTATATTGGATTATATGGTTTCAAGACATGTGAAATTCAGTTACGAAGATTATGCAAGCTTAACTTTAACAACATTAGCACGTAACTCACCATTAGCACTGGCAATAGCTATCAGTTCATTTCCGCATAACGAATTGATAGCAATAGCATTAGTTATAGGACCACTAATAGAATTACCAGTATTGTACATAGTATCAAGAGTACTGCTAAGAATTAGAAAAACGTACCGGTAGGAGAAGGTTATTCTTGAAAGATAAACATTACCAAGATGCTGACAATCAAATGCGAAAACTGGAGGAAACAAAAAGATTAAAAAGTGTGGAAGACAAACAGGTTTCCAGTGAAGTATTTGATAACAGGACATTGCAGGTTTTGTATAAACTTGCCAAACAGGGATATCTCCAAAGTTTAAATGGGGTTATCAGCACAGGAAAAGAAGCAAATGTATTTCTTGGAATAGATGATGATGACAAGGAAGTAGCTGTAAAAATATACAGAGTTGTTACATTGGACTTTAAAAAGATAAAAGAATACATTGCAGGAGATCCAAGATTCAAAAGTCATGGAAACAATACAAGACAGATCATTACGGCATGGACACAGAAGGAATTTAAGAATTTAAGTCGTCTTCACAAGTTAGGGCTTAATGTTCCCGAACCATATACTGCCAATGAGAACGTTCTTGTAATGGAATACCTTGAGCATTCTGATGATGATGCCAGTGCTGCACCACCACTTAGTAAAATCAGACTTGACAATGCGGAAGAAACATTTGAGGAAATCATAGATTTCATGGATGTTGCATACAATAATGCACAACTGGTACATGGAGACTTGTCACGTTACAACATCCTGTATTCACACGGTCATCCCTATGTTATAGACGTGTCACAGGCAACATTGACCAGTCATCCATCAAGTATGCAACTGTTGGACAGGGATATAGAAAATATAGTATATGACGGTAAAAAATTTAATCTGAACTTGACATTTGATTACATTAAAGATAGAATTATTAGGAAAGAGTAGAAGGTTGATATTATGCTTATTAAATGTGATATTTGTGGTCATGAATTTGATCATATGAATGCCGGCTGTTGTGATTGTGGATATGACTGTGGTGGAGCAAACATTAAATGTCCTAACTGCATGTTTGACATTGAAGCTCCTCCGGAAATTAGGGGAGAGATTTTGAAAGAAAAAGAGGAAAGATCCATCTTTGTCAGACTTGAAAAGGAATTAGATTTGTAACCACCTTAATCCTATTATTTTTTTGTGAAAAATTATTTATGAAAAAATTATTAAATAACAATATTATTTTATTATTTCTTATTAAAAATTAAAAATAACTTTATTACAATAATAATATGACTAAATACTATTAAATAAATACCCAATATAAATAATAATAAATTTTAAATACCATTTATACTATAAATAATAGTATAATGTGAAGATACAAAAAAAGTATCATCATCACCAATGGAAAAATCTTATTATAACTATTTAATTTAAGGATTTTATTATTATATACACATGAACATTTTTTATAAAAGAAAAAACAGTAATCTTAGATTATAATTAAAATACAGGGAAATTAAACCCCATTAAGGAGCTTTTATTATGGTAAACACAGAATATCTTAAAATTCCAAAAGATCGCGTAGGCGTGACAATCGGTAAAAACGGTAAAATAAAACACCAGTTAGAAATTATTACAAAAACAGAACTAAAAATTGATAGTGAAACAGGAAATATTGCAATCAGCTCTACAGATGAAACAGACGATCCTTTAGCAATATGGAAAGCAAGATATATGATAAAAGCTATTGGAAGAGGATTTAATCCAGATTTAGCATTAAAATTACAGGATGATGATTTGATTCTTGAAATCATTAACCTACAGGACTATGTTGGAAAGTCCAAAAAGGCATTGGTTAGACAAAAAGGTAGAATCATCGGTAAAAATGGAAGAACCAGACAGATTATGCATGACATGCTTGATGTAGAAATAAGCATCTATGGAAAGACAGTTTCATTGATTGGTAAAATAGAAAACATTCAAATGGCTAGGGAAGCTATTGAAATGATTCTTGAAGGTTCAAGACAAAAAACTGTATATGCTTATCTTGAAAAAATGCATGACAAACTCAAAAGAAAAGAGTTTGATGAAATGGTTAATGGAGCACCGGATGAAAGAGAATTCTTAAGGGAAGATCTTGATACTGATGAAGATTTTACTGATGCTGAAGAAGATTACAACCAAGCAGCTCTTGATAGTGAAGAAAAAGAAGAAAAAGAAGAAGAAGTTCCTGAAATTATATAACCTCCCTCTTTATCCTTTTTTAAAAAAATTAAATTTTCATTTAAAACATTTTAGCTTCGAATTGCTATGTTTTTTAATTTAAAACAGATTTTTAATTGACTTTTCCTTTTATGATTCTTTTAGATTTTTTTAAGTAAAAATATTTGTTTAAAATATGGAAATTATATAACATTGATGAGTACTTATCAAGACCCCCTCACTCATTACTTATCAAGACCCCCCTAAAATACCATATTTTTATAAGGTAGGGTATATACAATGCTTTTATATTATATGTTTTACATATATTATAACATGAAGAAAATATAAAATTTATTTTATCACATATAGGTTAACCTATAAAAAAGGTGGTAAAATGAATTACTATTGACAAATAATTTAATGGATTACTGCTTTTTATGAGATATTAAAAACACGTACTTAATAATACAAAATTAAAACAATAGTAATAATTATAAATTTTTTGGAGGTATGAAATCCTTGGAACGTGACACAAACGAATTATTTGAAGAATTTAAGGAATTAACAGCATCAGAATTTTTCAAAAGAAACAAACAGATGCTGGGATTTTCAGGAAAAATAAGGTCATTAACAATCGTATTTCACGAACTGATTACAAACAGTCTAGATGCTTGTGAAGAAGTCGGTATACTACCAGACATAACAATAGAACTGACAAGACTAGGCAAAGACCACTACCTGTTAAAACACGCAGATAATGGACCTGGTATACCAGAAGACTACATAACAAAAGTAT
>CAZUHM010000110.1:0-7388 GCA_964620575.1 uncultured Methanobacteriaceae archaeon
ACGATAAATTATTAACATTATCTGAATTATTTTAATAGTTCATTTCTAATATTAATATATAGTACAATATAATAAAAAAAAGTTACGATAAATAATGGAAATGTAAGAAAAAAATTAGTTATTTGACTTAGTATATTTCATGATTATTGCAGCTTCACCGTCACTGTAATAATTATCTTCCTCAACTTCTTTAACAAAACCGTGTTTCAGATAGAAATTTATTGCATGAGTATTTGATTTTCTAACTTCCAGCCATACAGTATAGATTTTGTTTGAAAGGAATATTTTAATGGTCTTATCCAATAGTAGTGAACCTACATGCATATTTCTATAATTGGAATCTACTGCAATAGCAATGATATGTCCTTTACCTTCATGTATCCAAAATATAACATAACCTACTACATTTTTACCCATTTCTGCTACTATAAAACCTACACCAGTTCTATGTAACTGCAATAATACATCTACAGGGTATGGATCAGGAAATGCTTCATACTCTATTGCTAAAACCTTATCAATATCTGATAATTTAAAATCTCTAATAATCATAGTATACACAATCAATTCAACTATTCTTCTATTCTAATTATAGGTTTATAAATACTAAAATTAATATTTTACATTTTTATTAACCATTTAAGAAAGAATAATAAACAATTATTACATAAATAAATCTAGATAATATTATTGGATAATAATTAAATTACAATAAGTGAAGATTATGAGCAATGTCTGGTCTAATTTTACTGAATATATTATAGAAAATTACAAGAATAAAAAGAAGATTGTTGAAGTGGGAGTTGGGAAAGTACTTGAACCAAGCAATATTCTTAAAGAAAAAATGCCCGATACTGAAATTACCTGTGTAGACATACATCCTGCAAATTCAACAGTTATATTGAACGACATTACAAAACCTAAAGATGAAATATATGAAAACGCTGATTTGATATATTCAATCAGACCACCTGAAGAACTTCAGAAAGACATTGTTAATTTAGGATTAAAATATGATAGTGACATTATTATTAAACCCTTATTTACTGAAGAAATAAACTATAATCTTCAATCAAAATTTAAACTCGTTAATTACAAAAGAAATTCGTTTTACATATATAAGAAAGAGTAGATACACATGAACTGGGAAAAAGAAAATGTTCCTATAATAATAGATGAACTTAATACTACCGAAAAAGGGCTTAGTACAACAGAAGCAGAAAATCGTTTAAAGACATATGGTAAAAATGCATTGGAAGAAAAAGAAAAGGACAGTCAGTTAAAGAAGTTTGTTTCACAATTTACAGAACCGTTAATTATACTTTTAATAATAGCTGGTATAATATCAGCATTAATACAGGACTATATTGATTCGGCAGTAATATTTTTTGTCGTTGTTTTAAATGCTGTTTTAGGATATAGGCAGGAAAATCAGGCAGAAAACGCTATGGAAAAATTAAAGTCCATGACTTCAAGGTCTACAATAGTGCTACGTGACAACAAAAAAACACAGATAAATGTTGAAGACCTGACAATAGGTGATGTTGTAATACTTGAAGAAGGAGATAACATTCCTGCGGATTTAAGAATTATTGAAGCATATAATCTTAAAATTAATGAATCATCACTTACAGGTGAATCATTGGCTGTAACAAAAACTTCAGAAGCAGATAATGACTGTGAACATAAAAACATAGCATACATGAACACCGCAGTATCTAAAGGTAGGGCAAAAGGAGTTGTTATACAGACGGGAATGGATACGGAAATTGGTAAAATTGCTTCAATGATTCAGGAAGATGAAGAAAAAACCCCTCTGGAAATTAAAATAGAAAAACTTAGTAAAATATTAAGTTTAATATCTGTGATAATTTGTATTCTCATATTTGCCATAGAAATATTTAGGGGAATACCTGCTGCCAATACATTCATGACCGCAGTATCATTAGCTGTTGCAGCAATTCCTGAAGGTTTACCTGCAATACTTACATTAACTCTTGCATTGGGTATGCAGAAAATGGCCGGTAACAAGGCTATTGTACGAAAATTGTTGGCCGTGGAAACGTTAGGTTCCTGTTCTGTAATTTGCAGTGATAAAACCGGAACTCTGACAATGAACAGACTGACAGTAACCGACAGTTACGTGACGGATGAAAAAATGACTAAAACTATTAGTCAGTTATGTAACAATGCAAGAATAAGTGGTGATAAAAGGATTGGAGATGCAACAGACATTTCCATACTGGAATATGCGGACAATAGCAATATAGAAAACAGGAGATTACATGAAATTCCATTGGACAGTGACAGAAAACGTATGACCACAATCAATTCTATTGATTCAGAAGAGTACGTTCTTGTTAAAGGTGCCCCGGAAATATTACTTGAGAAATGTGATTATATCAGCATAGAGGGAACTGTCAGAAGTATTGATGATGATACTCGTAATAAGATTAATTCGGAAGTTGCTGAATTTACTGAAAATGCTCTTCGTGTTATAATGTTTGCATATAAAAGAATAGATGATTATACTAAGTATTCAATAGAAGAGTTAGAAGAAAACCTCATCTTTACTGGTATTGTCGGTATGATAGATCCGCCAAGAGATGGTGTACGTGAATCTATTGAAACATGTCATAATGCAGGAATTACTGTTAAAATGATTACCGGAGATCATAAGAACACTGCCTCTGCAATAGCAAGAAAGGTAGGAATAAGTAATGCAGACAATACTTTAACAGGTAACGAACTTGATAAATTAAGTGATGATGAATTAAAAGATATTGTAGGCAGGACAAATGTTTTTGCAAGAGTATTTCCAGAACAGAAGGTAAGAATAGTTAAAGCATTGAAGGCAAATAGTGAAACCGTTTCAATGACCGGTGACGGGGTCAATGACGCTCCAGCATTGAAAAGTGCCAACATTGGAGTAAGTATGGGTTCGGGGACGGATGTGGCAAAAGAATCCAGTGACATGATCTTGGAAGATGATAACTTTTCTACTATCATCTATGCTGTTAAAGAAGGAAGAACAATATATTCCAATATTAAAAGATTCATTAAGTTCCAGCTGTCAACAAACATTGCTGCGATTTTAACAATATTAATATCATCATTAGTTGCACTGCCACTGCCCTTCAATCCTGTGCAACTGTTGTGGATAAATATTATTATGGATGGACCACCGGCACAATCACTGGGTGTTGAAGCATCGGATAAAAATATTATGAATATTCCTCCGAGTGATGAAAACATTCTCTCCCTAGATAATCTAGTACATATTACCTTGATTGGACTGGTAATGGCAATAGGAACAATTGGATTGTATTCATATGAATTAAGTATTGGTTCATCACAGTTGCTTGCAAGTAGCTGTGCATTTACTGTATTTGTTATGTATCAACTATTCAATGTCTTCAACTGTAAATCAAAAAGCAATAAGACAAACAAGACGTTGATTATAGCAGTAACTGCTTCATTCATACTACAGATATGTGCAATATACATACCATTACTACAAAGCATATTTCACACAACAAGCATACCGTTAACGTCATGGATTTTAATTATCCTCGTGTCACTTACCATTGTGATTGCTGAAAGAATCATTAGAAGATTCGAAAATGCAATCATCTAAACTATTTTTTTTTGAATATGAATATATGGTACTTAAATTAAGTTTATCCAATTAAAGTCATTTGTTTCTCCATGTCCTTAATGATTAATTTCTATTGACCTATTGTATGGATTTTTGCTTTTTGTTGTTTTTTGATTTGTTTATTTAAGATAATAATAATCAAAAAATAGCTACAAAGAAAAAATAAAAACATTATCTCAAACAATTATTTAAAACTAAGACTATTGAATAAATATTTATTAAAACTTAGGAAATGGATTCTGCCCATATACATCGACGGTAAACTAATCTCAATGCTAAAAACACATGACTGTCACAAACCATATATGATTAATAAAAGATATTAAGTGGAAATCATGAAATCAAAGTAGAATACACAGACAAAGAAGAAAACATGACAATTTTACTGGAATATAACCCTTAACTAAACTTCACTCCATTTTCCCCATTTTATAAAACTATTTCTAACAACATATTCCATAATTTGAATAATAAAATCTGAGAAGCAACAAAAGATATATAATTGTTACACGCCCCAATAAAAATAAAAAAAAGGAATGAATAAAGTTTGAATGAACTTTAAAAGAAATCTATCTGTTCTTAATGATTATACTAATTTAAACTCCAAGTATGAATTCAGAAAATGGAACTGAAAAATATACTTCGATTGGAGCAGCAATAAGCAATAATAATGTGGAAAATATCATTAATATGATACTTTGAATCAATAATTTTTTGTTTTTTTCAAACGAATCTGAAATTCCCTGAGTTTCATCACTTCTCCATGCCTTTATGAAGTTCCAAATAAATCGGAACAACAGTATTCCAGCAACTGATTCAATAATTAATGCCGTAATTTCAAAGATACCATGAGGTATTAAGTAAACAATATATCTAAGAGCTCCGTTAGGTATTAATGCACTAAATAATTGTCCTACAACTCCTAAATTTACACCATTATATAATAATGAAACAAATGCGGGAATTCCAAAGAAAACCGAAAAAATATATGTTAAAATTCCTGATGATTCATTAATAATGAATATATCTATAGCACTAACTTGAGAAGTGCTAAGCGGATTACTCATATTGGGCCGTAGAATAGCCGAATTATTTATTAGATTATTTGCCTGATTAGCCGATAATAACCAAGCAACAATAAAAACAACTATAAATAGAATATACAATCCAATTATCCATTTTTTATTATCTTTTAAAGATTCAACTATTAATTCTTTAAATCTTGTTAAAACAATCATATATTTATGTCTATTAAAAATTTATATAAAAAATTTATGATGTTGAGAAGTATATCGGAATTTATCTGATAATGACTTGTTTATATTGATACTTGAATTAGGAATTTTATATGCTGTGGATTTTCCTTTTTTAAATAATTTATCTGGGAACAGTTCATCATAGATTGGCATTCCATCATCAAAGAAAATATGTCACTATAAGTTATATCTTTATTGACTGAAAAATAATGAATTATTTACCAGTATTGTCTGTGATAATGAATTATTGGATAGTTCCGCCAACAGCACTGATATACTCTTCAACATATTTTTCATCTTTTCTGTCAAATAATGTGTAATGGAAAGTATATTCTCTTAGTGAATCATCAATTTCTTCACTATCCGTTACTTCTACATCAATAACGGGCTCAATGTTTTTAAACATCTTTATTAAATATTTTTCATCACATTTTGAAGGGAATGATACTGATAAATCAAATTCCTCTAATTTAAGATTGTTTTTCTTCCATTCGAATAATTCTTTTTCAGTTAGTATATCCATATTGGAAATTTTATAAGTGATTTCCTCTTTGTTATTGTTTTCTAGGATGACATTTTTTGAAGTAACTTTCTTTACGATTCCAAAATGTATCTTTTTAGAAAATGAGTGTTGTAAAGCAACTTCTTTATCTATTGATTTAGTTAAAAAATTTGCTTTTTGAGTTTGCATAGCTATTGCCTTATCTGAACGTATTAATGCTTCTTCACGTTCATCCAAATGTTGTGCTGATTCAACCATCTTTTTAACAAAGTCTTCTTCATCACCCTCTTCAATTAATTTTGACAAGTATGTACTTTCCCTTATCAATGCTTCTCTAGCATTGGCTGTTTCTTTATTGTTTTTTTGTATTGAATAATAAAGATATGGATTCTGACAAACTATACGACTTACCATATCAAGCATTAAACTGTATACTGGACTTGAAAAGGATCTGGATCTTTTAACGTTAATGTTCAATTTCTTAATAGTTGAAGCAAGTGAAATAAATGAAAAATGAGTTAATCCCTGAACTATGCTCATATATCTGTCATGTTCTTCGGGAGTTGTAATAACTGTTTCACAACCTGATTCATCTAAAAATGCTTCGACGATTGGTTGCCATTTGTTTGACCGGTTTTCAAATGGTGTCAGTACAATAATTTGTCTTTGCAGTGTTGGAACTCTTGGTCCGAACATTGGATGGCAGGGTAATATTTCCGCATTTTCTGGTGCATATTTCATTAAGGCTTCGGCAGCATCTTTTTTTACACTTGCTACATCCATTAATAAAGATCCTTCAGGTGCGTGTGGTGCTACTTCTTTAATTGTTTTTACCATATATTCTATTGGAACACAGAATAAAACAATTTCTGCATCCTGGATTGCTTGAATGTTGTCATTGCTGTATTTAACATTCAATTCCTGTGCGATTTTTTTTCCAGAATTCTCGTCTCGACTGGTGATAGTGATGTTAAACCTTTTATTTAAGTGTTCTGCCATCCATTTACCTAGACCCCGTGTACCTCCGATTATTGTCATGTTTCTTATTTGTTCCATATTATTTCCTCAGTTTATCATTCATTTTTCTTATAAACCTGTTTTTAGTTTTTTAACTGAAAGATACAGTTCAATTATTTGATAATATTCCTTTTGTAAATTCTATATTAATTTTTATTTTAATCATTTATTAAGATTAACCCTGTGTTATTTGTAATGTTTCTGAGAGTATGTTTTTGGGTTTATATGAATTCATTTATAATTAAAAACTTTGCTTTAGTGAAATTTCATTAACCGTTGCATTATTGGAATATTTTCAGAATTTATTTAATATCAATTGCTGTTTGTTAAAAACAATGCCTTAATGGAATTTTGTTAAGTTAAGCTAATTGATTAATTCATGGAAGACTGTTAAAACATGTTCTGCTATAACATTATCTTCATTACCTCTTCCTCCACCTACACCAATGCCTCCAAGACATTTTCCCTGTGCAAATAATGGATAACCACCAGATATTAATGTTATTTTTGAATCATTATTTTGAAGTCCCATTAACGGTCCGCCGTCAGAGCATAATTTGGCAAGTTCTTCTGTTGTCATGAACATTACTGCAGATGTATATGCTTTTGCTGGAACTAATGTGCAGCTTATTACGGGTGCATCACCGAATCTTCTGAAGAGTAGAGGTAATCCTGTGTTATCATTAATGGCAAAGCTAATGTCAATATTCAATTCATTAGCTTTTTCTTTTGCTGCTTCACATAACTTTTCACATATTTCGTCGTTTAAAATATTTTTCATAACAATTCAACTCATTAATATTAGTATATTTAAATGATTAATGCAATTATTGGTAATTATTTTAAAAGTATAAATTTATGTTAACCTAAAAATATTTATGTGTATGACCATATAACAAGAATTTGAACCTCCCCTTCTTGTAGAAGAAGGGGATTCTTGGGTCATAAGTTCCAA
>CAZUHM010000111.1:0-7350 GCA_964620575.1 uncultured Methanobacteriaceae archaeon
AAAAAAATAATATTTAACAACAACCCCCACCACTATGAACATGCAACTCAGAAACACTCTTTCTAGGAACATTCAACTGCTTCAACTTATCAAACAACAATGCAAGAGAAATTTCCGCCCTAAAATAGTTAAAAAAGACATTAGAATTCCGATAATCATCAAAATAATTATCATTAGACTCATCATCAGTTAAAAACCACTCAACATCACCCTCCACAAGACGAATTAAATCCTCCTTAAAATGCAACAAACTATGCTCCATCTCATGAGCCCTATCCCTAATTTTTATAAAGTTTTCCTTATCATCATCAGTTAATTCATACAACTCTTCATAAGTAATCAAATCATTATACTTTAAAAGAGAACGATACATATCATCACATTCAACAACCAAATCATCAATCTTCTTCTGAACCTGATTAAACTCAAATTCCCTATGTTTATTTGCTTCATCAAATAACATTACAACCACCAACAAATCTAAAATATTAAAATTATAAATTATTTATCCACATTACTTGATAGATATGTAGGAATATATTTTTTATCTACAGACCTAATAACACACCCATAGTAAATTATTTTTAACTAGAAAAATTTTTTTCATAAAAATTAGACAAACTTTATGTGAAGATAATAATTACTTATAAATCTTCTTTCTATGATTGATATCTATAATATTTAGTGTGTCCTCTTTTTTATCAACAAAGAAGATAATCCTATAATCACCACACCTAGAACGTTTTAAAGGTCTTTTTGTTTTAATATTTTTATATTTTTTATGATAAGAATCTTTTTTTAATGGATAAAATATTACATATAACCCTATCTTTAAGAGGATTTTTAGATTTTCGAATAAAATTTTTCTGCTTCATTACTTATTCTTAGTTTCATAATTTTATTAACCTCTCATAGCATTAATAAATTCTTCATCATTTTCATACTCATTAAAATTATCTTCTTTAATAATATTTTCTAAATGACTTTCATATTCATCATCAATATCATTTAAATCAAATAAACGTTCATTCCTATCCAGTATTTCATTAATTAAATTATCATATGATTGATTTTTTCGAGCTAAATCAGTTAACCGTTTATGTGTTAGTTTACTTATCCTTATACTTGTTGCATCCATACAATTCACTTATACAAAGTATATATAATATATAATATATAATATATAAATTATGCAAATAACATAAAACCCACAGTAGTATCATCAATAATTATCTCTTTAAAATTTTACATTATATATTTTCATCTTTGAGAAAATCAAGTATATTCATATGTTTTATGCCATTTCGTGAATAATCATATCCATCCATTGTTAAAATATACTTCGGATAATTATCCTGTATCAATTCTAATGATTTGAATTCCCGTTCTCTTGTTTTTACATCAAGCAATGACTCAGAAACTTGAACATAAATTTTATTTCTTCTTTTTTTACATACAAAATCAACTTCATTATGAGCAATGTTTCCAACAGTTATTTCATATCCTCGCCTAAGTAACTCAAGAAAGACTATGTTTTCCAGTATAAAACATCTATCCCTAAATTCATCACTAATTAATAAATTATAAAATCCTATATCAACTACATAATATTTTTCAAGTGTTTTAAGTACTTCTTTCTTCTTAATGCTTTCACGTTTAACTTGATATAACAAATAAGCATTAGTTGCATATAAAATATAATTCATTATAGTATCAGGGTGAGAATTACGACCCTCAGATTTTAAATATTTTTTTATGGAATTTACAGAAAACAAGTTCCCAATATTAATTACCACATACTCAATTAGTTTACGATACAAATCTGTTGAGGTTATCTTCTCTAAATCAAAAATATCATTTAACATTATGGAATTATAAACATCCAACAGGTAATCATCTTTTTCATCACCACCCTCATATTTCAGATGACCCGGCAATCCACCATAAATTAAATACTCCTCAAATAGTTTTAATTCAGTCGTTATATTAATAGTTAATCCTTTTTCTTTATAGTAGTCAAGGTATTCCTTGTATGAAAACGGATGTATTTTTACAGTTACATATCTACCAGATAATACAGTTCTATTGATTCCTCCAAGCACTCTAGCATAAGACCCCGTGACATATATGTCTGAGTCAAAATCCACACGATATGAATTAATAGCTTCCTCCCAGTTATTAACTCGGTGTATTTCATCAAAAAACATGTATATTTTACCTTTATTATTCTTTACTAAATCATAAATTACCTCATCCAGCTGAGTATCCTTCTTAATATGCCTATACTTTCCTGTTTCAAGTGAAATATATATAATGATTTCATCAGGAACATTACTTCTTTTCAATTCATCCATAAACGACTTAATTAAATGTGTTTTTCCTGATCGGCGAACACCAGTGATTATTTTTACATCATCAGTATTCATCAATTTACTTAATTTATCCATATATTGCAAACGTTTAACCATAACTAACCACACATAGAATACAATTCTTAATATATAAGTATTTATAAACAACAGCATATATAATTATTTAAAGTGACTTAATAAAAAATATAAAATAATAACATAAATTATAAGTGACTTAATAATCAATAAATATAAAATATAGAAATTATAACTGGATTAAAAAAAAAAAAAAATTGAAAAAAGGAACACATAATTAAGCACCACACCCAGAATATAATTTAAACAATAACTTCATACGTTCCTCATCATTCTTAAACACTTTACTCTGATAACACTTATCAACAAGTTTATCCAACTTTTCATGAGCTTTTTTCAAATCAGGAGGCATGATTAATGGATCATATAAGTTTGCCAATGTATCACCATACTTATCCCTGATTTTCAATATTTCAGTTACATGACTTCTTATTTTTTCCTTCAAATCATCAGAAACATCAGAGGGAAAAGGAAAATTATTATATACCAAAGTATTAGAATACCTATAATCTCCCTTTAATCTTCCACATACATACCTCATCCAAGTCATATGCATTCTAGATGTTAAAATCCCAAAGAGATATTTATCATCAGATTGTATGAATGAAACCGAATTATTCGCAATTATATCCTTATCAACAAAACCAAGTGGAATATACTGCCTGTTTTCAGAGGTTGTTAAAGGAATAATTATATAATCTGTTTCAGGTTGTCTGATTTCTGCAAATAATGAGGGATAGTCTGCTTTTTTTCTTGTTTGTTCCCTTGTACTACTCAATCTAAATTCCTTAACTTTAGTTATTCTTTCTAAAAGTAGCCTAGAATTTTTTATATTAGTTGGACTAGCATTTATTAACCAAAAACACCAACGATTTTCATTGTTTAAAAATTCTTTAGCACTTATTAATGGTTTTATATATTGTTCTACCTCTGGTTCCACCGACAAAATTTCATTTTTAATAGAATCATTTTGTATAATTAAATTTCCCCATCACGAGGAATACTGCCTAAAACCATTGGAAGCACGTCAAATAATGGTTTTTTTCTTATTTCAAGAATTGTATTTTCATAATCCATCAGATAATTATTTATTCTTTTTACTTCTTGTTTTACTGGTAATGAATCTGGTTTCTCATAGGTGAACAGATATTTCTTATCTTTATTAAATAGACTGAATCCTATTATTACCACATATACTCCTGCTTTTTTCTTTACTTCATTTCCCCATTTGAATGATTGATGTGCAAAGTTAATAACTATTCCATAGTCATCCAAGAGTATTTTCCATAATAGTACTGCTTGTTCTCCTTGTATTATACTATTTGTTGATACGAATCCTACTTCTATTTTAGTATTTTGAATATAATCTGCTGCCTTTTTATACCAACAAGTTACATAATCAAGTATACCTGTTTTTTTGTATCCTTCAAATACTTTTTTAACTTCATCCTTTTGTTCTTTAGTCTGTAACTGTTTACCAATAAATGGTGGATTACCTAATAAGTATACGTCATCTGTTGGTTCTAGTATTTCTTTCCAGTCTATTTGTAGTGCGTTTGTGTTGTGTATGTTTAATGATGATTTTAGTGGCAGGTCTGCCTGGTCTATATTGAATTTTCTTTTGTATTTCTGGTTCATTTGATGTTCCACTATCCACATTGCAACTTGTGCTATTTTAGATGGAAATTCCTCTATTTCTATTCCATAAAAGTTTTTAATCTTTATCTTAGTTATATCTCCTGCAAAGTAATGTGTCAGTGATGATTGTCCTTCATCCCTTAATGTTTTAAGTATTTCATATTCAAGTAACCTTAATTCTCTGTATGATACTATTAAGAAGTTTCCACTTCCACATGCAGGATCCATTACTTTTATTTTTCCTATCTTATCATGTAAATCTTGTAGTTTTTTTGGATTTGATTTGTGTTTATTGAATTCATCCCATAATTCATCCATGAATAATGAATTTATTACCTTTTTAACATTTGTTTCACTAGTAAAATGTGCTCCAAATTCTCTTCTTAACTGTTCATCCATCGTATTTTGAACTATTGAACCAAAAATTGCTGGTGATATTTCACTCCAGTCAAATTCGCAGGTTTTTATGAGAGCTTCCTTCATTTTCTCTGTGAAATTTGGTGGAGATATTCTTTCTTCAAATAGTCTTCCATTAACATACGGAAATGCTTTAAGATATTCAGGTAAGCTGTTTTGTCTTTCATTCTCGGGCAAGTTCAGTGTGCTGAATAACTTTTGTATTTTTTCTCCCAAATCATCATCATTAAATCGGTTTATGTATTCATAGAACTGATTTGGCTTAAATATTCCTGTGTCTTCAGCATATAAGCAGAATATTATTCTTATAAGGAATACTTCCAGATAATGGCCCGTATAATTGTCTTTTTCCAATACGTCATGTAATTGTGCTATTATTTCTGATGCTTTTATGTTTAATTCTTCTTGTTTTAATGTTGTTTTTATACCATCAGAGTATATGAAATTAAATGTTTGTATGTTTTTTGATAATTCTTCTATTGTTATTTCTTCAGTATAAAAATCTTTTTTAAAATCTACTAAACGTATGTTTTTAAAATCTGAAACAATAATATATCTTGGTTTATTGTGTTTTTGTGGTAGTGAATTATAGTAATCGATTGCTTGTTCGAACGCTTTATCTAAATCTTTTCCTAGTGATTTATGTTCTATTATTAATTTATCTCTCCAGTAATAGTCTATGAATCCGGGTTTACCTGTACTTTCTCTTACTACTGGAAATTCAAATTCACCGATTTGATTGGCATCTACCCCAAATATGTCAAAGAAGTCTTTCCAGTAACTTTGTGCTTGTGATTTTTCAGATTTATCAGATTTATGTTTCTTTATGAAATTATCTGCACGATATTTCATCTCGTCATTGCTTAACATAAAATTAACCCCTTATTTAATGAATACTTTTTATTGGTTATATTGGATAAAAACCCCTATTTTCATTTTCGTATTTTAACCATTGCATTAACATCTGATCTTCAATATAATATTCATTGTTTTTGTAAAGAACTATTCCTTTATCTTCTAAAGAGGTTAAATATTTATTAAGTGTTGGTTTTGAAAAATCTGTTCTGTTATCAAGTTCTGTCCAAGTCAAAGTATCATCATCAACTAAATATTTAATTATTTCTTTTTCGTATTTGTGTAATGTTCCCCATACCTTTATCCACATGACTAATATCTGATCCATATTTTCAAGAAATGTTTCTTCTATTAATTTTTCATCATATTCAATGGAAGAATCTAAAATATTATAAAAACTATTAATATAAACGGGTATCCCCCTAGTATAATAATAAAATTTTTCAAATCCAGTATCTGTTAAGTGTACATCAGATAATCTATCTTCAAAATAAGATTTTGTTTCATCTTTTGTGAAAGGATCTATGTTGATTTGAATCATACGACCACCAAAAGCACCACTCTCACCATTTATCATTTCAACAATATCGGACAAACGTGAAGTAGATCCTGTGAAAATGTAACTTACATTATCTTGAAACTGAGTGTAACTTCTTATTAACCAGAAAAAACTTTCAGGATTGTTTAATTTTTTTAAAAACTGAAATTCATCTATAATAATTATAAATCCTTTTATATCATCAGTTTCATCAACTATTTTTTGAGGATAATCCATTACTAATTTAGACAATTTTTCATAATTGGTTCCAATTTCTGGAATAGGAATTTTTAAAAATGATGCTGCATCTTTAAAATCGTATTTTTTTAGTTTTACTGAATTGTATAACTTTTCTATATTATGATATATTTTTTTTGTGTTATCCTCCTCAATACTTTTTAGTGTCTGATTCATTGTATTTAACAATTCTAATAAAACTTTTTCTTCAGATAGTTTTCCTTGATTTTGAGCATATATTTGTGAAATATCCAAATAACAAATCAAAAAATTGGGGTTTATATCATTCATTATTTTTTGTAATAGAAATGTTTTTCCTACTCCCCTATATCCCGTTATTAATAGTTGTTCAGATACTCCTTCTTCTAATATATTAAGATAATTATTAATTTTTTTTAGATCACGGGTTCTATTGTAAAAATATTTATCAACATTATTTGGGATGTATGTTGGAATGTATGTTGGAATTGAAGTTATATTAACACAACCTATTATTGTTTTAAACTTGAAATAAAATTTACTAATACCTATTAGTTAATTTATATTAACTAGTAAATATAGTTTTACCAAACAATAATAGTTAATATATTTTAACTAGTAAATATATTTTTACCAAACAATAATAGTTAATATATTTTAACTAGTAAATAAATTTTTACAAACAAGAATAGTTAATTAATTTTAACTAATAAGTTTAAATTAACAAAGAAGAAATTTGTAAAATTAAAAATAGTAATAATTCTTTTTATAGTAGGAAAGATAAAGTAGAAAATGAGAAAAAAAAGGTAGTTACACTTGCAATGTATGTCTGAAAATTAAATAATTAACTTGTTGGTGTATATGTCAAGTATGATAAATGAATCTAAATTACCCCTATTTTTGGTGAATTTTGTATTGGTTGGAAAAATTTAGAATTTTATTTCGTTATATCTATGTATAACGAATAAAAATAAAACAATTGTAATACAAAAAGGACATTTTCAGACCAAAAAGTAATACAAAAAAATGCTAGCCTCCAGAAGAAAAAAAAGTAACAAACTTCTTTTTCTAAAAAATATTGAAAAAATAAAATTTTACTAAAATACTAAAAATCAACCACTACATATACATGAAATGATATCAAAATGATAAAGTAGTAAAAAAACGAAATAACTGGAGAAAAAATACACCAAGTAGAAATAATAGAAAAAAAAAATCGAAAGTATAATATGTATACGG
>CAZUHM010000112.1:0-2017 GCA_964620575.1 uncultured Methanobacteriaceae archaeon
TTATCTTGATTTTTCATTTTCATAGTTTTTTCTTTGAATTTTATTTGTTATATTAATTTTGCAGATTATTAATTTTTCATAATTATAAATTAAATAGTAATACTTTTATATTAAAAATTATAAAAATAGTAATACAAAAAATGAGGTGAACAAATAAAATTATGAACGACGTACAGAAAAAAAATCTGGTAAGAACAATAGAAGAAGCAGATGAATGGCAAAGGATTGAAACAAGTGTAGACGGACTATATGTGGTAAAACCACCCGAGTACAACAACAAACAAAGCATACTAGTTGAACTAATACCATCAAAGAATGGACAGGTACTGAAGAAAAAAGGGTTATACCTAAAATCAACAGCCGACTTGGAAGCATACCAGGAATTACTGGAAAACCCCAAGACAAGAGAATTATTGGAAGTAATCTCAGAATTTTATGGAGTTAAAAGAACACCTAAAATTGAAATATGATTAAAATAAAAATAATATATAATAATAGAAAAGGAGTTTAAGGAATATGACTTGTGAAAACATTAAAAACGTGACAATCATAGGAGGAACAAGAGGATTAGGAAAATGGATAGCCGAGTTTCTTGCAAAAGAAAACCTAAATGTCACAATCACAAGTCGTAACAAAGCTTCTGGAGAAAAAATAGCCAAACAGATACATACAAAATACAGCAACGACAACATAGAAGCAATAGAAGATGCTGATTTAATCATATTCAGCGTACCAATAGAATCCATGATAGAAACCATAAAAGATGTAGCTCCTTACGCACCAGAAAGATCATTGCTGATGGACATAACATCAGTAAAAACAGAACCTGCAGAAGCATTAAAAAAATACGCCCCCGAAAATACTGAAATTCTACCCTGTCACCCAATGTTTGGACCAAGAATACCATCTGTAGAAGGACAGGTTGTAATACTGACACCAATAGAAGACAGATGTGAAAAGTCATTGGAAGTAGTGCTGAGATTCCTGAATAAACATGATGCACACATTGTTATATCAACACCGGAAGAACACGACAAAACAATGAGCGTAGTACAAGGAATAACTCATTTTTCATACATAAGCATTGCTTCAACAATTAAAAAACTAAACATAAGTGTCAAAAAGTCAAGGGAATTCGCCAGTCCGATTTATAGTTTAATGCTTGATATGATAAGTCGTATAGTATCACAAAATCCATACCTATACTACTCCATACAAAAATCAAACAAGGAAACAACAATTGCAAGACAGACACTTATTGAAGAAAGCATACGATTATCAAAATTAGTGGAAGAGGATAAGGAAGAAGAATTTGTTAAGAACATGGGTGAATCCGCAAAACATTTGGATGAATTTGAAGAGGCATTAGGTAGATCCGATAAGGCAATAAGCATACTATCAAATGATTTGAATGTTTTAAAACAATCAATTGGTAAAGAAATTGCACTTAAACACCAGTATTCAAATAAGGTTCATGTAGGAGTTGTTGATTCGGTTAATGCAGAGACTGTATCATTAATATCAAATAATAACCGTAAAATTAAATTAAAAATATCCAATGTGAACAAATTATCTGATGAAGAATTATACGAATGGAAAAAAGACAATCTTGAATTATGTGAATTTGACGTATCAGTAATATTTCCAAAAAGATGCAACAAGAATATTGTGCTCAACATGTTCAGAAATATCAAACCAGTTATAAATGTAGAACTCAAAGAAACATATGAAGGAAAACAGATAGGAGAAGACAACATCAGTTTAACATTCCATTACTCCACATTTAAGAAAAATGATAAAAACTATGTTGAAAACTACTTGAAAGGACTGGGCGGAATAATCAGATAAATTACAACTTACCTCTCCTCCAATTATAAGATTAATTGAAATAACTCTGTTTCTATAATTAAAAAGAGTATTAGCCAAAGTAAATTTTTCGTAAAAAAACAAATTTTTCAACAAAAAAATAAACATAATAGAAAAAAAATTAATAATTAGTTTTTTTTAAGAAAAAATA
>CAZUHM010000112.1:2027-7175 GCA_964620575.1 uncultured Methanobacteriaceae archaeon
TTTAACGCAGCACACTGTGCTTCGCTACAAAAAATTAAATAATTTGCACAAAAAAATCAAGCTACAAAAACTATATATATTACAAAATAATTAATATATTATGCCAATATTTAAAAAGAAATATATTTATATTGACAATAAAAAAAAGGGGGCATTGATATAAAATTCATGAGATATTTTATCTTTGTTACTTGTATTTTATTATTTATGAGTGTAACTTTTGCTAGTGACATAAATCAAACAGATACAACCACAAATAATATAAATGAAATAAATACTGATAATATAGAATATGTCAATCAATACGAAGAAATAAATGATGAAAATATCATTTATACTGAAGATATATTAGATGAAGAAATAGATTATGATCTCTTTAATAATCTTGAAAAAATATCTAGAAATTCAAATACAAACAATAACTATGAAAGTGATAGTTATTCTAATTCAATAATAATGCAAAATTCAAACATAAAAGATATTTATGTTAATCCGAATGCTAATCTTAACAATCAGGATGGAAGTATTAATCATCCTTATGGTAATATTTCTTATGCTGTAAGTCAAGCATCAACAGGATATATTAATATAATACATTTAAGTGCAGGAAATCATTTATTACCAACAGCTGTAACAATATCTAAAACAATAATTATTATTGGAGATAGTAAAACAACTACAAATATAACTTGTAATTTAAATCAAGCTTTTAGAGTAAGTAATTATAATAATCTGACTATTGAAAAAGTTAGATTACAAAATGCTTATCATAATCAAGGTGGAGCTATTACAACAGGAACTAATACTACATTAATTATTAATGATTGTACATTCAACAATAATTCTGCCAATAATGGTGCAGTATTATTTGCTAGTGGAACCGGAACCAAATCCAACATTACAAATTCATTATTCGAAAATAACACTGCAAATAAATATGGAGTATTACAAGTAGGTGGACAAAATTCTGTTTATAATATTCAAAATTGCATCTTTAAGGAAAATGCTTTAAATACTGATGACTTTAGTGGAAGTGGTGGAGCTGCAATATATACAAGTAATTATGCAATCGCAAATGTAAATTATTGTGTTTTTACAAATAACATAGCAAATTGGGGAAATGCAATTTTACTGGGTAATCATGGAACTTTAAATGTTACATATTCAAATTTTACATTTAATATAGCAAATAGCAATACAGGTTCCACAAATAAAACAAAAGGTGGAGCAATAGCAGTTGGAAGTGGTTATGCAGAAATTGGTAATTGTTATTTTTATAACAACAAGGCTGATATTGGAGGTGCCATATCAATAAATAGTGGTGAACCAGTACTCATTTACTCTTGCATTTTCCAACAAAATTTGGCTTATACACAAGGTGGTGCAATAAATAATTATGGAACATTAACAGTCAAAGATTCAATATTCATAAAAAATAATGGTACTAGACGTGGAGGAGCAATATTAGACATTGGAAACAATGAAATACTAGTAGATAATTGTAATTTCGTGGATAATAGAGTTTTAACTTCGAGTATTTCTGGTAGTTCTATGGTACCCCAAGAAGGATCTATAAGTATTTCTGGTGAATGTCACACATTCACTATAATTAATTCAATATTTAATCATAGTAGCGCATATTATGGAGGTGCTATTTATTCTGAAGTTAGTACTAGATTAATAAATATTGAAAATACAGTTTTCCACAACAATACAGCTCACTATGGAGCATCAATAGTTATTGCTGGAGAAACTATATTAATTACAAATAATGATTCTTTTAATTATAATAGAGCATTAAAGAAAGGTGGAGCAATAATTATTAATGGATCAGCATTATCAAGTTTTAATAATACTAAATTTTTTAACAATAGTGTTTCTGTTTCTGGTGATGGAGATGGTGGAGCAATATATGTATCATGTTATGCAAGTTTAGATTTCAATAATTGTAATTTTGAAAGTAATTATGCAAATATAAATGGTGGAGCAATTTGTTCCATGTCTGTAGTGACCATTACAATGTCAAGATCAAACATAACATATAATAGGGCTACAAGAGGTAGTGGAATTTACATTAACAATACAGGAAATTACCAAACATACATCAGTAAAATTGCTATAGACACAACAACATTTGTTAATAATTCGGGACTTCATGTTTTATATTCTGTTAAACCATATGAATCTACATGGAATTATAACATTGTTTCTAGTTCTTGGTGGGGATCTAATGTATTCTATAATACGTACATCTATAATTTCTACAACAAAAACTATTACTTATTAACAATAACAGTTAATGGAAATAGAAATGATAGTATCAGTTGGACAAACAATGATATAATAATTACATTAAATCGTGCAGACATAACAAATAAAAATATTGCATTAAGTTTTACAACTGTTAAAGAAGGTTCTATTTTAAAATATCCGGATAATTTTTTACCGCCACGAGTTTTTACTCTTAAAGAAGATAATAATTCCGGAACTCAAGAAGTATTAAATGTAAATTATATTTTAAATAATAATTCAAACATAATTGAAATAAAATTAGATAATCAAAAAATAACAATATATATAGTGTGAGAATATGAACAAAAAATATTTCATTATAATAAGTTTATTTCTGATTTTTATTTCCATTTCAGCTGTAACAGCAAATAATGATTCAAATCAAAATGAACATAGTGTTGAAACCACAGATAATGATATTAAAACAAACATTGATACATCTCAAGATATTTCCTTAAATAATGTAAACAATTATGCACAGTCAACTCAAGAAAAATCATCAATTACTAAGAAAAACAATAACAATACGAAAAGCTATGATTCATTATGGTATCTTGAAATAAATCCTGAAACAACCTATGCTGGAGATAATATTACAATAAACGTTAACATAACAACGGATGATGGTCATACTGTCAATATGGGTTCATTTAATTATTACTTCAATAATGAATTTATTGGAAATTCTTTAATTAGAAAAAATCAGTCTGAAATAAGTTATAAAGTACCTGATAATTATGGTGGAACGTATAATTTAGATCTTATTTACTTAAATCAGTACAACAAAACAGTAGGTCGTGAATATTCCAATACTATTAAAGTTGTTTCCAACAATACTGTTGTTTTAGAAAGTGATTTACCAAAGCATTATCCTTCAGATATTAACAATACCCTTACAGTATATGTTAAAGATCTTTATGGAAACATAAGTAACAGGACAGGCTATCTTAATTTCAGTTTAATATATCCAATTACTACTACTAAAGGACCTAGTACAACAATATCAAAAATAGGATCATATTATATCGATAATGGAATTTGTAAAATTAATTTCAATTTAAATGATAATGACATAATCTGGTCATATGAAAACTATCCTGTGGACTTTACATTTATTTTTGATTATCATGATTCTGTTACAGATAATGACATAACTCTTAGCCATAGCTTTGATTTAATGGAATATAATAATATTGAAATGAATGCTATTAAATCTACTGCATATGCTGGAGATACATTAAACATTTCATTCACTGGATATGATATGTATCATGAGACAAAATTGTTAATCTATATCAACAATAAATATGTAGATTCAATTAAATTTAGTGATAAATCCTTTGGAGAAAGTGAAAGCATATCTTATTCCTATAAAGTTCCAAGCAATTATTCGGGATTTTTAAATATTAAAGCTAAAGCTATGACCAAAAATGGATTTAACAGTAGTCAAACTTATGAAAATAATATTAACATTATTAAACCAAAAAACACAACCATTACTGGTGTGAATGTTTATGGTTATGGTGGAAAAAATGTTACTTTCAAGGGCACTGTTATTGATGAAAATAAGAATACTGTTAAAACTGGAAGAATAGTAGTTAAGTTAAATGGTAAAACTGTCAAATCAGATATTTATTTAAACAAATCCAACAAGTTCACATATACATATACGATACCTGCGAATTTTTCAGCAAAAAAATATACAATAACTTATGTTTATGTGGGTAATGAAAATTATGGACGTTCAGAATTGAATAAAACGTTAACCGTAGTTGCCAAACCTACTAAAATTATAGCTGCTGATGTTTCAGGTTTTGCTGGTGAAAAAATTACCTTTTCGGGTAGTGTTTTGGATATCAATAATAATCCTGTAACATCTGGTAGAATTGTGTTAAAACTTAATGGTAAAACCATCAAATCAGATATTTATTTAACCAATTCAAATAAATTTTCTTATAAGTATACGATTCCAGCTTATGTTGCAAAGGATTATGTGTTAACTTATGTTTATGTTGGTAATAAAAAAATATCAACGTGCAGAATTGAACAAAACTTTTTCAATAAAAAACCAGCAATCCAAGATAACAGCAAACAGTGTTGTGAATTATCATGAAAAGACCGTTACAATCACAGTGAATATTACTGGAGCTAAAACAGGTATTGATGCTGCAAAAGGTAGTGTTGGAATTAAGTTAAATGGTAACACTATTAAAGTTAACGACAAAGCACTTATTCAGAATGTTAGCAATGGTGTAGCAGTATTCAAGTATAAGATTCCTTCAACATTGAAGGCAGGTAAATATCAGGTGATGATTACATATTCTGGTGGTCGTTTCTTGTTGGGTTCAAAAACCAATACGAGTACTTTAACTGTTAAAGATCATATCACAAAGATATCCATTAAAGCTCCTAAGACTCAAAGTGGTCAGACAGTAAGAATATTAGCTAGTGTCAATGATAGTCTTGGAAAGATTAATTCTGGAAAAGCTACATTTAAATTGAATGGTCAAGTCATTGGTACTAGTAAGATTTGTAATGGAGCTGCAGTTTTATATTATACGATACCTGATGATTTCTTAGGTAAATATGTAATTGAAGTTCTTGCCAAAGGAACATACACCGATTTGAATTCATCTAAAGCTATTTTAACTGTGGTTAATTAACTTTTCCATTTTATTTTTTAATATTTTTTAATATGTTGTCTCTTTTTCTAAATTAATGGACAATAAACTGTTAAAAAATTGAATCAATTTTAACTTTAAACTATTGAAATTTTTTCAAAACCGGCAGTAGTACATTGCGGTCACCTGATTTTTTTTTGGTGTTTTTGAAAAAGTCAGTAGGGGGTTTTAATTT
>CAZUHM010000113.1:0-1650 GCA_964620575.1 uncultured Methanobacteriaceae archaeon
ATTCTGTTCCACAAGATAATTGAGCAATTCTAATCATCTGCTTCATCCTCACCGTCTTTATCTAGGTTGTCTAAAAAGGTATTGATTTTGTAAACCATTTCTACTGTATCATCTCGACTTGTCGGATAATCTAGTTCAAGTACTGGAATATCTTTTCTTCTGAGTGAGAATACTGTTAGTTCTGATGATCTAGCACATCCTACACATCCAAACCCGTATGGTGCTTCGTTCATGATTATTGCTGCTTCTGCTTCTTCGATGATTGGACCAAATAGTGACATTCGACCTCTTACTCCTGAAGGTACTTCTATTGCAGCATATTTTAATCCGTCTATTGGATCGTCTTCTGTCATGTTAAATGGGGGTGCATCTATATCAGGGGATGTTACCTTTTGTTTCATTTGGTTTTGAACTACTAATGGTTCATGTCCACTTCTGACTATCATATCTGCCAATATCATAGAGTTTGGTGGAAATATTGCAACTTTCATAATATAACCTCTTAGTTTTCATTAATGTTTTCTTCATTAATAATATTTTTAAATTCTTCTAGCGAAATTTTCTCTTCGTAAGCTTTTAAATCAACTGTTAAATTATCGTCATTTATTATTTCGTTATTGTCCAGGTTTTTGAGAAAATGATTTACCCTTTTTATCATGTTTATTATTTCATCTCGTGTTGTCGGATAAGCCACTTCCAGTATTGGTATGCCCTTTTTCTTTAGAAGGTTAACTGTAAGTTTATGATGATTGTAACATGATACGCAGCTGAATAATACCAGTTCGTTTAGTGTGTTATACATGTGATTGTATTTCTTTGGAGCCTGTCCTATTATTATTGCTGCTTCTGATTCCTGTATGATTTGATCAAAGAGTGATAATCTGCCCCGTACTCCTGAGGGTGCTTCATTAGTAGTGTATTTGTTACCTATTAATATTTTCATTCCCGTCATGTTGAATGGTGGTGCATTCTCATCAAAGTCTGAATCATCATATGGGTCTTTTTCTCTCAGTTTTTCTTCAGTTATGTTTGTTGATGATAGGTATTCATGTCCATTTTTTGTGATTAAATGAACAATCATCATTGCAGCATCAGGCAATACTGCTATTTTCATCATCATCACTCCATCGGATTATTTGTTGTCTTCTATTTCTTTGACGATTTGTGTAAATTCATCTACCGGAATTTTTGTTGGAGGTGTTAAGTCCACATGTTTTGGATGTTCCAAAGCGTAACTGACCTCTGGTAACAGTTTGTATTCTGCTTCTATCTGATGGAATCCTTCACGGGCTCCTCCTCTTTTTGCTCTGCATCTTCTTGGGTCTCCAGGAGGGAATCCTCTGAATTTAATGAAGATATGAGTTGGGTCCAGTTGTCTTGCCTTTTCAACTGCAGTCATTACGTCTTCAGGATAGCCGTTTAAGTTTGCTCCGTAACAGGTTAGACGAATGTTGATTGGTAATTCCAGCAAATGTAGGAAGTTTAACAGTTCCTTTGAACTTACTGCACATCCCGGTCCGAGTATAACCATTCTTGTGATTTTATCTTTTTGATCAGAATCTCTGTATGTTCCATCTCCCATTGGAATATGACAAAATTCTGTGTCAATGTCTTTATTTTTCTTTGACATAGACTGTAGATCGGAAGAGC
>CAZUHM010000113.1:1660-7072 GCA_964620575.1 uncultured Methanobacteriaceae archaeon
ACTGTATCTCCTTCTTTAAATGCTTTTAAATTATCGAATCCACTGATTACTTTTCCTATGATGTTGGTACTACCAAAGGATTCTCCAGTTGGACCAAATTCTTTATTGTCTACGAATCTAATTCCTATGTTTCCGACGTGTTTACATGCCATGTTACTTACACATATTTCCCATGCATGCACTATTCCCTCCGGTACTTTTTCAGGTATTAATCCTTTTGCTTCTTTGTTCACGGCATTGAACATTAGGATGTCCATTTCTTTAAGAGCCATTCCTACTCGTAGATGTCCTACGTCTCCGTCAAGCAGGCCTGTTATTTTTCTGAAGTACCATACTGTACTTGGGCTTTCATCCTCATATAATTCTATTTCTACAAAGTCCTGAGGTGGTACACCTAATGTTTTTATTTTCTTTTGCTGAGCTATTTGAACAGTATAGTTTGGTTCCTGTGCAACTATTATAGCATCGTCATCTGTGTAACCATCCCTTTCATGTTCTATGGATAGACTGTCAAGGTATTCGTCTGCATCTTTCTGTGTTAGTGCTACTGTGGATATTTTTTCAGGGCTTGTTTTGACTGTGATTCTTTCATTTTCGTTTACTGTGTCGAGTATCTGAATTCCTCGGGTAATATATCCTATAATGTTGTGTGTCGGGACGGATACTCTGTCTTCTCTGTAGATATATACTCTTCCAACACCGTTTCCCTGGTTTCTTAGAGTTACCGCTCCACGTTTTCTTTTCTCGATTTTTTCAGAATCCTTTTCCAATCCTTTAAGCATGTAGTTTCCTACAAAACTTTCTGCTTCATAGTCGACTTTGAAAGTTCCGTCTTCTATGATTTTGAGGAAATGTTCGAATGAAACCGGAGCTTCAGGGTTTGCTTCCACTTCCATATATGTGAACAGTTCATTCCCTTCTTTCAGTTCTGTTGAGAAATCTGTTACTGATGCACTGTTTATGACACTTTTTCTTTCTATGATTGGTTCTATGTCAATTACTTCATCAGTATTTTTCAGTTTGGAAATTGTTCTTTTTCCACCGACTATTGTTGCCATAACTCCCTTATTTTGGTCAGGTACTCCATAAACAGCTCTGTGTTTTGATTTTGAAAAGAGTATATGGGTTGCTTCGTTTGAGAAACCGGACAAACTGACTATTACGTCCCACCTATTGTATAGATATTCATCATTTGATGGTTCCAGACTTGAAACTATTGAGCCTATAGCTGCTTCATTGGATGTTGTCCATCTGATTGCAGTGCCTATAAAGTTCTTATAATTATCCTTCCAGAAATTAGTTAAGATTTCGGCATCTTCCACTAATTCAATAATTATGCTTCCCTGTGTTGTCACAATCTTATATTTGTTTACGTGACTTTCAAGTTCTTCTCTACCTTCAATTAAGGCTATTGCAGAACCCTCAATGTAGGGTGCGTCTGATATCTTGATGGCATCTTCAACAGTTGAACCAACATCTAAGTTTATTTCAACATCATTGACTTTAACTTGCATTTTTTCGCCTCAATTAAGAAACATAATACAAATATTTTTTAATTAATATCTATGATTCTTATTTTTTTAGAAATTTATTGAAGTATTTCTATAAGTTTTATTTATGAGTTTTATAGTATTAATAGATTTAAAAATATTTTAATATCATTAAACCATTCCATAAAAAAAGAGTGAAGTGTTGGAGCTTAGGTGAGATTATTATCTGTCTTCAGAAAATCCCATAATGATTTCGGAACTGAAGTCGAAAACTGTTTTTGTAGTGTTTTGATGGGTCATTGTTAATTTATGATTATCTGTTACATTTCCTATGCAGTTGGCATTGATATGTTCCTTGTTTAAGAGTTTTAAAAGCTGTTGGGTGTTTTCTTCCTGTGCTGTTAGTACGAATGCACTTCCAGGATACATTTTAAACCAGCTAATCCAGTCAACATCATCAGGTCGTGGTATTTCTTCCATATCTATGTGTGCTCCCATGTTTGATGCTTCCAGCAGCATTCCCAGTGTTCCCACTATACCAGGGTTGCTTATGTCCTTACATGCATTTACAATGTGTTTCTGTGCTATTGTGTTCATTACTTTTATCTGGTCCTGAACGTATTTTGGTGATTTGTCACTGGTGGTATCCCAGTTTATTTCCGTTCCAGGGTATACGCTTCCATCAAGATCAATTGCCACTATGACATCATCACCTTCTTTTGCCCCGCAGCTTGACAGCACATCATCTTTTCCCACTATTCCACTTATTGCAACGTCAAGTGCTTCATATGGAGTATCAGGATGGGTGTGTCCTCCCACCATTGGAACTCCGAATTTTTTTACTCCCTCATTTATTCCATCCATTATCTGTTCTGTTATTTCAGGTTCTGATGATGAAAGCACGTTGGTCATGCCCATAGGTATTCCGCCCATTGCTGCTATGTCGTTTACATTTACCAGTACTGAACAGTAACCTGACCACCATGGGTTGATATCCATTAATGATCCCCATATTCCGTCTGTCGCAAGCAGCATTAACATGTCATTTCCTATGTCGATTGCTGCAGCATCATCACCGAATGCCAGGTGTACTTTTCCCGAAATGTTATATGTGTCTTTTAATTTTTCCCTTACGTCTGCAATTGAACGTTTACGCGTAACACCTTTAAATGTTCTTATTGAATCTATTATTTCATTAAAATCCAAGAATAATTCCCCATTATCATAAAGTTTTGTTCATATAATAATATATTATATTATTGTTTCATAGTTTAAAGTTTGTTATGTTAACTGTTTGTCAACAATGACATATTCTATTCCATATTCCTTAATTGCATCAAGGATTTCTTCCTTGAAAGAATCTATGCTGGCAATTTCCTTATATTCCTGGTTGTCAAATATTTTTTCGTGTATGTGTTTTCCTATTATGTCATCATATCCTGATTTTACCTGTATGATTAGGGATGTGTCTAGTTTAAATCCTTTCAGCACTACCTTGTCCAGATCACCATCTGTTATTCCGATGACTGGAATGTTGAATCTGTATAGTATGTCGGATGACAGGAGTGTTGTGTCATCACCTATTGAGACAAGTATGTCTGCATCCCTGTACTTGTAGATGTCTTCTGCCGCATGGTTAAGGTATACTGCCCTGAGTTTCTTGTTTGGTATGTGTTCTATTGAGCGCGGTTTTATGTTGTCGCTTGTTCTAAGAAGTCCCGTTTTTATTATTGCAGTTGACAGATCCGCTTTTCCCAGCTTTTCCAGGCCATGTTCCTTTATTTTTCCTCCTTTGAGTTCTGTAATTCTGCCATCCTCTGCTATTACTGTCAGAGTATTATGTGTTACTTTTCCTATGATGATGCCATTCATCATTATGTTTTCACCAGGAGATACTCCCGCAACCTTTCTTTCTATGATGTCATTGTCTCTGTCAAACCCTGTCAGATTCTTCACCATATCTGCTGCATCTTCTGGTGTTGTTACTTTTAATGACAATCGCTTTGATAGCTCGTTTATTATATATGTGTTATCGTCATTCCATGGTATTATGACACCGTCCGTTTCACCTGGCCTTTCTATCTGTATGAGGTTGATGTTTTTTCCTGCATTGTTTAATACCTTGTATCCAAATGTATGTCCCGTGACAACTGATTTTCCATAGTTTAGCAGGAATAGGATGTCATTGTTCTTTGATAGCATTTTTATTGACTGGCTTGGCAATAGTTTATCTTCAATGTTTATTAGATCTTCAAGGTGTGCATCCATGACTGCAGTTCTTCCCATTGTACCTCCAAGCCTACATTCTACAACACCATATTCTTTTAGAATTTTTATTATTTTTTCTGCATATCCTGTGTCTATTATACCTGGTCCATGCACTATTACTCCGATTTTCATGTTCAATACCTTACTTGTTTAATGGTTACTTTTGGCGTTCATTCTTTTTCTTATCAGTGGTGATCCACAAATTTCACAATCTTCCAATGTAGTGTCTGATGGATATTCCTTTCTACATCCCTTACATAGTTTTTTCCACTGGATAGTGTTTTTTATTCCCTTTGTTCTTACTGATTTGAATTTCAGATTCATTAGTTTGAGAGCATTTTGCATAGAATAATCATCTGTTACTGTGATGACGTCGTTTCCTTCCCGTTTATACTTTAATGCCAGTGCTATGATGTCCTTATCTGTTTGAGAAAGTCTCATCAGGTCTCCACTGGACATGAGCACTTCAGTTATTTCTTCATCATCGGCATAATCAACGTCTTCGATTTTTATTATTTCCTCGTTGATACAGTTGTTCAGCATCATTTCAGTATTTATATCCTTGATTTCCCTTACTGTTGATGATGTCATTAAATTTAATGAATCTCTGGAATAAAAACCATTTATTATGCCTGAAGCATCCAATATGTATAATTTCATTTTTTCATTATTCCCCATTAGTTTTATTAATATTATATATGTAGAATATTAATTAAATTTTAAAAATTAATTTATATAAATTTGATTAGAGTATATATTATGAAGTGATTATTATGCGTTTATTAGATGATATTATTGGTAAAGAAATTCTAGATAACCAAGCCAATATCGTGGGAAAAGTCAAAGATATTGAAATTGACACTGCTTCAAATAAAATAGATTTTATCATTGCAACCAAAAGTGGGTTTAATAAGAGAATTGGAACTCCACAGGTAGAAGAAAAAATTCCTTTTGAAATGATTTCCCGTGTAGGGGATAAAATCATCTTGAAAGATACAACACAGTTTGATATCATAATATAAATTAGTTATCAGGTGAATATTTTGGTAGATTATAGAGAAAAATTATTAAAATTGTTAAAGGAAAATGATGTAATTAAATTTGGTGAATTCACTTTATCTTCAGGTAAGAAAAGTGATTACTATGTTGATATGAAGAAGGCAATTACCATGCCTGAAATTCTTGATTCTGTTGCTCATTTAATTACTGAAAAAATTGCTGATGAAGATATTGACAAGGTTGCTGGTCCTGCTCTTGGTGCGGTTCCTATTGCCACTGCCACCTCCCTAATTTCAGGTAAACCTATGTTAATGATTAGGAAAGAAAAGAAATCCTACGGTACCAGTAAACAGATTGAAGGTGAACTGCTAGAAAATGACAATGTCGTTATTGTAGAGGATGTTACAACCACGGGAGGTTCTCTTTTAAAGGCAATTAATGTGATAAATGACAATGGTGGTCATATTACTGAAGCATTTGTTATAGTGGATAGAGAAGAAGGTGCCAGAGAATCCTTTGAAGAAAATAATATTAAATTCACCCCTTTACTAACAATCACAGAATTTAAAGAATATCTCAAATCAAATTAATTCAATAAAATATTATTAATCATCAAAAAGAAAAATATACTTAAGTAACAACGGAGAGATACCAT
>CAZUHM010000114.1:0-7049 GCA_964620575.1 uncultured Methanobacteriaceae archaeon
CATCATTAACTGCAACATCAGTACCCCTACCCAGTCTTAAAAATATTGAAATAACTATTATTTTTATATAATTTATTGAATAATTAAAATAAATAATTAAACTACTATTAAATGTAAATATCTCTCTTATTATCTCATTTATTTTATAAAGCATAATTCATACCCTTTAAAATTTTATAAGAGTAGATAATAATAAAATAAGAAAAATCGCTATGTTTATTAAATGCCAATAATAAACACTAAAACATACATTGTTATAATGTATACCATAATTATAGGATATTTTCTAGTTATCATTATTCTTGTATACGCCAATACACAAGATAAGAATAATATAACTAGTATATATTCTTATTTTTCATATTAACTACTATTTTTATAACTGAAATGTTATTGTTATCTAATTATACTTTTATTTTTTCTACATTAATATATTATTAAAAATTCTCTAAACTCGCTTTAGTGATTTTGATATTTTTTAAATATATCTCTTTTTAAAACTCTACTTATTCAATAATTAAAAGGAGGTAATCACAGTGAATAAAAAAATAATCATGAGCTTTTTAGTGTTATTAACTCTAGTAATAGGTATATCCACTGTTAGTGCAGGATTATTTGATTCAGTTACTGAAAACAGCGACCTCAATGTCACTGATTTAGAAGTGTCTAGTCAAGGATATTCTACTTATGAAATTACCTGTAAATTAACACCTAAAAAGAGTTTTGATTATCTGGAAATGTATGCAGTATTCTATGATAGTGATGGAGCAGTAATAGAAAAATCTCCATTAGTATGGAATACTAATAACCCTGCTGAAAACCAGTTAATAAAAGTCACAGGAACAGCTTACGTAAACAGTAATGAAAAACCTGTACGTGCTGAAATATTTATTTCAGATTCTGCATTTAATAATCAAATAGAAGATGCTATATTCGCTCAAAACGTAACAATGTAATAAACTATTGAGCTAAGAATATATAATGTCTTTAATTATGGTAAACATACATAATTCCAATATTTATCGGGAAAAATCTGTATCTTTATGATGCAATAAACTCTAAAAATACTTCAAAAAATAGATTAATAAACATTCAACATACTTTAAGAAAAAATATCTTCAATTATTAATTGCATTAATCTCTAGAGTTAATACTAAACATTTCATACTTACTAGTAATATGATTAAAAATTTCATTTTTTAATCTATGGAGAGATCTTGGAAAATTATCATTAACCCCTTAAAGATAATTTAACTAGTAAGTAAAAACATTGAATATAGTCATTTATATATACCATTTCTCTCCAATTATTTTTTGTTAGAATTATTATTTTAAAAAATATTATAAAAAAAAGTTAGGGGGTTATTCGTCCATGACAGGAACTAATTCTGGTTTTACTTTGTGTAAAGCATTCATTACAAATACCGTGACAATACCTTCGACTACACCTACAATTGCTTCAATTGGAGTAATAACTGTTAATCCGTAAGTTAATGGGAAGGTTCCAGCCATAGCATATTCAACACTTACTATAATTCCTAACATAGTAATTGTGATAAAACCAGATAAGAATAGTCCAACATTCTTATTGATTTTATTTGTGAACTTGTAGACATAATATGCTATTAATGGTGCTAATATTGCCAGGTTAACTAAGTTATATCCTAGTGTACTTATTCCTCCTTCACCAAAGAATGCTTGTATAATTGTAACGAATGTATAAACAAGCATAGCTGAATCCAAATCATATAATGCTAGTACTGTTATTAATGATATGTGAGCACAGGCAGCTACTGGTAATGGAATTTCAACAAATTGTATTATAACTACGGCTACTGTGAATAATGCTATTGTAACAATGTCCTTTTCATTATGTCCTTTTCGATATCTGTAGAATACAAATGCTATTAAGATAATTGCTATTATTGCAAAAATTATCAGTTGATAATTTGGATCAAATAATGCTTGACCTACCGGACTGTTTTCAATTAATTCATGAACGTGCTCATGGGCATGTTCATGGGCATGTTCTGCAACTTCTGAAAATGGATTTTCCCCTATTAATCCATCAGGTATATGCATACTTATCACCTCCCTCATAATATAAATAAACTTTCTATATAAAATTATAATTAAAGTAGTATAAATAGTTATTAATACCTATAGGGGTAATAGCTTCGTTTTTTTGGTTTTTAATTAAGTAATTTTGATTTATATTTAATTATAGTAAGAAGTGAAATGTTATATATAATATAACATATGAACACTTGCTAATATGTTAATTTATTCCAGTTTAATCCTTTATTGAATATATGAACAGTTGATAATATGTTTAAATGTAATAAAAAATCGGAAGAAAAAAATAATTCAGCCCATTAAGAGAAAAAAAAGAGACATCTTAAAACTTCAATAATACTTAAACAAAACTTTCAAATAATAATAATACTATTAAAAAATATTTAACGAAAGAAAATAAATAATTAAATATTTAAGAATTAAATGGAGGTCAACATATGGTAGATGCAAATATGATAATGGGTTTATTAGGTAACACAAAATTATCTGCTAATGATATTTCAAACATGGTATCAGAAAAAAGTCCATTACCAGTACCTACAGCAGTTGTTCAAGGTCTTCTCGACCAACTTGTAGGACAAGGAAAAATCAAGAAAACAGAAGAAAATGGTGAAGTGTACTACAGCTTATAATTATTAAATTTGTTAAAAATAGCTTAGTTCATAGAATGCAGTACTCCCGATTAAATCGTCGAGTACTGTTTTAAACCTTAATTATATTTAGATTAATTATGATAATGATATTTTAAATATTTAACTCATCACAAACTTCATTTAAAATTGCCAATGCATTATGCACTCTCGGAAAACCAAGGTATGGTATTAATACTGTAATAACACTGACTAATTTTTCTTTAGAATTACCAATAGCAATATTTCCTTTTGTATGAATTCTTAATTGATTTTCACATCCACGTAAAGACAATATAAATGTAAAAGATACTAATTCTCTAATATCATCACTTAATCCTGTTCTTGTATAAAAATCTCCAAAGGCATAACTAGATATGAAATTCCACACATGCTTTTGACCATCAGGACAGCTTTCAATACTGTTGTCTATAAATTCCTTACCAAAATTCCTGACTTGTAAATTATAACCTTCAGTTAATCTGTCATCATAATCTATGGTTGATTGACTATCCAATGGCAATATGATTCCATTATCATTAAAGAATTCATTAGTTACTTTCAATAACCCATACATTTTTGAAAGACCAATGTAAGCTAATGATTGATATAATATTTCTTTAATTTCAATTGGTGTGACACCCATATCGAGAGATATTTTAAGCATATTTTCATAAAGTTCTGTAGATTGATTAGCAACAAGACATGCTAAAGTAACAATTAACCTTTCCCTATCAGACAAAAAACTATTTTTAAAAACTTGTTTAGAAAGAAAATTATCTAAAATATTAGTTAAATCCGGATCTGTATCCTTTAATGAAGAATCAACATTTGAAATAAGCTCTAATTTTTTACTCATAATTAACACTTAAATAAATCTAATTAATATAATATTTATAATAAGAAAAATAAGAATATTATCATAAATGGTGAAAAAATAATGAAAATGAAATACACAACGATAATAGTAAAAAACATCAAAGAATCAGCTGAATTTTATACAAAAAATTTTAATCTCAAAATAATTGAAAAATATGAAATGCCTGGAAAAATATCAATGATCATGCTCACAGATGGAGACAACGTATTGGAATTAATAGAAAATCAAGAAGATACTAAAATAAGCAGTATAGGTTTTGAAGTAGATGATTTAAAAGAAACGGTTAAAAGTTTAGAAAGGAAAAAAATAGAATTCATCAATAAGCCTGTAAAAAAAGATGATTTGAAAATAGCGACATTCTATGATCCAAATGGTTTAATAATATCCTTATCTGAAAAGATTGATAAATCAACATAATAAATCAATTGCATCATTAATATTACTTGTTACAATAAATAGCTCTTCATCATTACTAGGAACAAAACCCTCTTCAATCATAGTATATAACATGTCAAGCATCTTATCGAAGAAATTTTCAATATTTAAAATTATTATAGGTTTATTATGCAGGTTAAGTTTTTTAAGAGTCAAAACTTCAAAAAATTCATCTAAAGTACCTACACCTCCAGGTGTTACAAGAAAACTGTCGGAATATTCAATGAATTTCATTTTACGTTCATCCATACTTTTGGTATAGATAACATCATCACAAGATTCATATAAATCTTCAAATTCAATCATCCATTCAGGAATAATTCCAAGAATTTTACCGTTGTAATCCGATACTCCCCGTGCAACAGAGCCCATCATTCCATCATCACCTCCTCCAAAGACGAGATTATGATTTTTCTGAGCAATTAAAGCACCCAATTCATATCCAATATCTAAAAATTTCTTATCAATATTTTTACTTCCAGCTCCAAATAAACAGATATTCATTATTAACACTTCTTAATAGGAATTCTAACAACTGTTTTTAAATTTTCAACTTTACATCTGCGAGGATCACTTAAATATAATTCATGGTGAAATCTTTCACTATTAGTGTCATAAACATATCCTTCATTTTCTATATGTTTAGACAGTTCGGCAATCGTTTCCGGTTCATCATCATAAGAACCAACGTGCATTGCCTGAACACATAATCCTTCGTCATAAGTAAAATATTCAACTTTACTAAAATCTAATTCTTTTTTCTTTGTAGCTTCATCAACAGCCCACTGGAAAACTTCTTTAGTAACGAAGTCAGGAAGCCTAATCATTGAAATAAAATGAAAATCATCCTTTCGGGAATAGTCTATTTCCCCATAATCTGAATTCCACCATAATCCTTCAAGGGGTGGAACTACAAAATCAAAGTAATCTTTAATTTTTATATCGGTCATTTTACTCATTTTGATTGTAAAAATGATAGGATACAATAGTTGAATAGATTGTTTATATTCACTATCTTCCTCATTAGGATTACCTTTGCCCCTTACAGCAATAAAGTTTAATTTTGGTATATCAATAATGCTGGGTTTTTTTCTGGGTTTATATATTTCTTTAAATTCTTTTTTGTAATCAAATGCCATTTTATCTCTCCATAGAAATATAATCTTTAAATGAAATGTTAATAATCTCTTGATTTGATTTTTTAATGTTTGACCAGATAATCTCTGCTTCATCAATATTTATCATTTCATTGTCATAAGCATTTTGTAATGTTTCAATTACTGATATCTTATCTAAGTTATATTCATGGACGCATTCACAATCATTATTTGACAATATAGTATAATTTCGATATTTTGCAATAGTAATTGCTGCAGATTCACATCTTCCTCTACAGGAACATTCTATTCCTTTTGTTAATTTTTTATATAATTTATGTTCAGGACTTCCTACTTCAAAATCTTCTAATAAGACAAATTTACTTCTTCTTAAACTCTTTATTGTACGATATTTTTCATCGCCGAGTCTGCTTCTAAATTCGTAGTATACAATTTGTGGAATTACTATATTAGAAAAAATTTTCTTCAAGATTTTCCTATCTGTTGATAATAAAGAATAAAAACAATCAAACTCGTAAATTAACAGCTTGTTCTTCAATTAAATCATCCGTTTCTACATTATAAACTAAATTTTCATAAAATGCATCTAATAATAATTCATCCTTCTTACTATCTGTTATAAGATTGTTGTCTGATGCTTTTTTAACCATTTGAACATAGTTTCCTAAGATTAGATTTTTTTCTTCTGAGAATGGTTTATATAGTTTAGTATCATATCCTCTAAGTTGAGCTTCATAAGTTATTCCAGGTAAATAGTAATCTGCAGTTTCTTCTGTTATTTTTCCTAACATTGTAAGTCTTCTAAGCATAGCTTTATGACTTAATTGGAAGTATTGCTCTGCCTGTATAACTTTATCCAGATTCCATTCTTTAATATTGTTTTCTATTTCATAATTAAAGAGTGCGCCATTACTCATTAATAAGCATGAGGCAAATTGATCTGCTTGTTCTTCAACTTGGTTGTTGCCATGATCAATATCACAGTTTACAAAATCCTTATCATATTTAAGGTGATATATTTCATGAGCTAACGTAAATCTTTGTCTTCCTAGGGGATGGCGAGAGTTAATGAAAATAATGTTCTGATCATGTGTTCTTATTGATGATCCACTGAGATTTTCTTCTGTTTCAAAAAAGCATATTGTTACATTTTCAACCTTTTCTAAAACAACTCTAAAAATATCTATTGGTGTGAACTCATCTATTCCCCATAGTTTTCGACACATATTTGCTTTTTCTGAAAGTTCTAAATAATTATCTGAAAATTCCATGTTAATCACTCATCTAAATCTTTGGTTAGATCTGCTAGGAATTCTATGTTTTTAATTATTTTATTCATACTAGCTATGGTGTTTAAATTTAAGTTTTGTACATTGGATCTGAAGGCAATGATGTGGTTGGAATTATCTTCAGTTCCTTCTAGTATGTAATCTTCTTCACAGTTGTATAATTCGCATAGTTTTTCAAGTGAAGAAACTTTTAATTTTCTTTGGTTATTTTCAATTTTAGCAATTTGTCCTTGTTGAAATTCAAGGTATTCTGCTATTTGATTTTGGGTAAAATGATGTTGTTTTCTTAAGAATTTGAGGCGTTCGCCGATTGTTTCAGTCATTTTTACTTACCTCCTAAAATTTTACCAACCTCATATATAATATTAAGGAATATATAATATATATAGTATTTGATATTTTTATTCCAAGAGGTAAAAAAGATGAAAGATTATATTGTCTTAGATTTAGAAACACCAAATGAGGATATGTGTTCCATATCAGCTATTGGAATTGTAATTGTTAAAGATAACAAAGAAATAGATACTATGTATTCATTAATAAATCCTGAAGATTATTTTGATGAATTTATCATTCAATTAACTAATATTACTCCAGAAATGGTAACAGATGCTCCTAAATT
>CAZUHM010000115.1:0-7039 GCA_964620575.1 uncultured Methanobacteriaceae archaeon
TTCCTCTGTGCCCTAAAGAGGACACAGTATCCTCGCCGTAAAAAAAGATGAAAATATGCCCACAATGTGGAAATGAAAACCAGGAAAATGCAAAATTCTGTAAAAAATGTGGAAATGATTTACAAAATATAGCACCATCCCAACCACAAATGGATTTCAATCCAAACAATAACAACACATACCAGCAACAGAACTACCAACAACAGAACTACCAACAACAAAGCAATTACCAGACACATTACCAACCACGTAAACATAAAATCACATGGTTAGGACCCTTATTAAACATTCTTGGTGGACTACTATTTTATTTCTTAACAGGAATAGGACAATTATACCTCGGATTATACAAAAGGGGAATATTAATATGCCTAATAGGATTTATTCCCGTAATAATTGGAATGTTATCCATAACTATATTTAGCGAAACTATGGGTTCATTAATTTCATTGATTATAGGAGTACCATTGATGTTGTACAGTGCATATGATGCATATCAATGTGCTAATGCAATAAATGAAGGAAGTCCAATACCATTACTCTTTGGTTCAATAAATATAGAATAAAATCACCCTCCTCCCCACATATTTTTAATTTCTTTTATATAAGTTACAATATAATTAACCATTTTGAATATAAAAACAATATAAAGAAATTTTCTTCTATAACCTGATATATTACTTATTTTAAGAAATATCAATAATTAAAACACAATACTTCCTGAAATAATCATAATTGACGGCAAAAAAATAGTCGCATTAAAACAAGCAAAACATATTTTAAACAAATCATTTAGTTCATGTTCTTTCTTTAATGAAGCTGATAAGGTTAATTCTGGATAAATACAAAAATATGAATTGAAAGTAAAATACTTAAATTTCTTTCCATCCATAATTTTTTTTTTAAAAAATATTCAATCAATTCGTTTTGATATTATACGACTGTAAATCACTGTTATGAATCATATATTTACGGATTGACTGAGAAAAGTTCATTAGGGAAAATATATTGTTTACATTTCTACAAATTTTAATTCTTATAGATTTTTCAAATGTTGTTCTATATCCATTTTCTTATCTATCCAATACTGCTTATCATCACTTGTTGAATTAATTATTATATCCATCTCCTTAATTGCTCGTTCATAGTATGATTTTGCATCAGCAATATTACCTTTTTCTTCATATAGTTTTGCCAGTTCAATACAGTCTCCACTACAATTATGATCAGCGTAGGCTATATCCAATCTAAGTTGTTGAATTTGATTTTCTATACTTTCTTCTTTAAGTTTGTTTTTAATTTCATTCAATGATTCATCATCCACGTCACCAAATTCTTTTAATTTTTCACCGACTGTCATCTTATTTTCATAATCATCGGTATTTTCATAGATTTTCATCAAAATATCTTTATTTTTGATTCTTTTGATTGCTGCACTATTTGGTTGATGATATGTGGTTCCACCCAGTGAATAATGTCTTAAAGCTATGTATTCCAATAGTTCTTCATCATTAATTGTACATGCAATGTGTTCTGCTGCTGCCCAATCACTTTCTTCTTTAGCTAAACTACATAATATCTTTTCATCATTAATAATTCTTAAAAAGTCTCTTCTTTCTAAACTATCAAGTTCATGATAAGTATCCCGGATTATATCCAGTAATTCTTTTTGGTTGCTTATTTTTTTAATGATTTCAACCCGAACATTAGTATCTTTTTCGTTTTGTACGAGTTCTGTTAATATTTTCTGGTCATTTATTTTTTCAATTGCTATTTTTCGAACCCATTCATCATCAGATTCCTTTGCAAGTTTTAGAAGTCTTTCTTGATTATTTATTTTTCTAGTTGCCATGCTTCTTGAATCACTGTATTGACTATTTAATGCAATATCTTCCAATAATTCTTCATCATTAATTTTTTTTATTGCACTTTCCCTATTATAATGATATTGATTATTTTTTGCCAGATCCAGATTGTAATATTTTTCACGTTCTTTTACAATTCTTTTTTGTTCTTCTATTTTTTCAGACAATAATTCTTTATCTTCTACTCTTTGTGTTGCCTTTTCACGTATTTCTGAATTCCTATCATTTATGGCAAGATCTATAAGTACATCCTGATTGTTAATCTTGTTTATTGCTTCTTGTCTGAATCGTTTGTTTTTGGCATGTTTTGCTATTTTAATTAATGTTTCTTCATCATCTATTCTTTTTAAAACTTCCAAATATTCTTTATTTATAGTGTAGGTTACATCTTCGTATTTAAGCAACAGTTCTTCCAATACCTTTTCGTTATTACTTTTTACTGCTGCTTTAAGACGAACATCATCATTGTAATGAGTTTCTGCTATTTCTGAAAGAACGTTTACATCCGTTATTTTTTCAACAGCCTCCATACAAACCCATTTATCATTATCAGTTTTCAATATATCTATTAGCACTTCTTGATTGGTAATTTTCTTAACTGCTTCATGTCTTATACTGCTTGTTTCATCATTATATGCAATATCTATCAGTATATTTTCATCAGTTAATTCCTTTACTGCTTCCAGTCTTACTTCCCAGTTGCTATTTTTATATTTTGGCTTGAATAAATTATCTAAAAATCCCATTTTATCATCAACCCGACGAAATAAAATGATTATATAACCTCTTTAAGAACATCAATAATTAAAGGATATTATATTTACAAAATCCCAGTAATTCAACATGCACTGTATTTACTACTTTATGTACATACAAAATGCTTTTTTTGATATTTATTGTTTTGTACGTACATTCTTTTATCGTGATAATTATAGTTTCCATCCCCAGATTAATCAGTTACAACAAATAAATCAGGTATCTTAGTCAAAGATTTTCACATGAGGATTAGTGTATTGTCCATGATCCTGTGTTCTATCCGCGTATTGAATTGCAAATTTTGGACACCTGTGCAGGCATCTTAAGCACATCAGACATTTATCCTTAACCCATACCGGCTTATCCTCTTTCATTTCAATTGCTCTGATTGGACAGTCCTTCACACACAATCTGCATGAATTACATGAATCAAGTACATGCAACTTTGATGTTCTTCTTTGTCTTTGATATACCTTTTGTGCTATTTCTGCAACAATTCTATTATTTTCTAGTTTTACAAAACTACCCTCGCTTTTGTTTATTACATGTTCTATTATAACATTTAAGTCCTGTTCCAGTTTTGGATTGAATGACTTAACATTTTCTTTAGTTGATAAATCAAAGTTCACAGTCCAAGTGTCAGGCATTCGTAATCCAAATCTAGCATTTAACGTGTATCCCTGTTTTTCTATGTATTTTTGCACATATTTTGTTGAATAACCTGATGTGGTTCCGAAGGTACTTACCACGAAGATGTAATGTTTTTTATCTTCAGATTTGATTTCAACTTTTGACAAGAAATCATTTACCAATTCAGGCAATCCTAAGAAGTATGTTGGTATTATAATACCTAACGATTCATTTTTTTCTAATTCGATTATGTAATCATTAGTTTTTGTTTTACTGATGATGGATTGTGTTTTGTCATCTGTCTTTTTAGCTATTTTTTTTGCAACGTATTGACAATTACCTGTTGCCGAGAAGTATATTATCATGGTTCACCTATTAAAATTAAATTGTTTAATACTATATATCAAACTAATTATTATATTCTATCATCCTGTTTCTTAGTATCAAATACTCTTTGAAGGAGACTTCCTGAAGTTCTCTTTTAAGAAATACTCCTTATCGGTTAAATGAATTTATTTGACAATCATTATGAGTGTACTGCACTGTTAATAATTTTTTGTGCTAGGCTTTTTCCCTTATCATCATAAACCCATACCAGTACTACCTTACCCTCAAATGTTTTTTTCTGTTGGAAATATCTGCCGTCTCCTTCAACAGAATCAACTACTTCACCATCATCATACTGTGAAATATATGGAACATCCGTAGAATTTATTACCATTATATTTATATGATTTGCATAGTCATAATATTCATGGGCAGTTTCCTTCTTGTTGAAATTATCTATTTTATCTAAATCCAATGAATAATCACCATTAGTATTAAAATGGTAGTAGTCCAGAGTTGCAGAATCGTTAATTTTATAATTATCACTTTTCGGAACTGTTAATGTTATATCATTAAGGGATATTGTTGTGTTGTTTTGAATAGTCGGATCAGGGTCATAATCTGATATAAACGACCATGCAGATATCAGTATTACCAAGAGTACTATGATTCCAACACATCCACCTAATATCTGTGCACCATCCTTAAAAAATCCCAATTTCATCACCCTTTCATTTTTTTTATAAAATATCAACAAAATTCATAGATTAAAATGTAATAGTATCAAGCAAATTAGAAAAACAAAACTCTAACATAAAGAATTAAGTTTAACTAATCTAAACAGACTTTAAGTTGATAAAAAAATCCTTCATTAGCACATAGGATTCTAATCGTCATTTTTTCTTAATTCATCCAATTTATCAATGTTTCTTTCTAAGGATATTAAAGTGTCTTGCATTGCCTGATAAAGTTTATCATCCATATTAAATTGTTTCATAAAATCTACATAAGTGTATAATTCCTGTAAATTGTAATTTCTTAATTTTTCATATTTTTCTATTTTAGCTTCTTTTGTAGCGAATTTTTTTCTAAGATATTCTAATTTTGCTGTTAATTTATTATATTCTTCTTGACAAAACCCATATTCCAATAATAAACTATCATTGGAAGGATTTTCATAGAGTTTTTCTCTAATAACTGTTAATCTTTTGTTAAGGATATCTCTTACTTTAAGTATCTCCTCTTCTTCAGTATATTCCTTTTCAAAATCCACTTTTCTTTCCTTTAATTTTTCAATTAAATGATGGAGTTCATACATCTTTATTCACCATTGATTTCTAGAGATATTTATATTATTGATAATATTTAGATTTACCTTGATATCTCTAAAAAGTGATAAAATTGATTCTAATGAACTACTTAGAGAAAAAAAGAAATAATTGTTAGAAAAATCTAAAAAAAGTGGGGAATTTTAAAAAAAAAATACTTTAAATAATGTTATCTTAACTGTGGATATTTTTTAACCCTGTATAATGCAGTAGGGCATGCTAAAATGAAACAGGTCACAGATGTTAAAATAATCAAAATAGCTAATCCCCAATCAAGGAAGACACCTCCAATAAATATACCAACTGCCCTGTTCATATTGTTAATAAACAAGTATGAACCGTTTGCAAATTCTTTTGCGTCTTTTAATGATGAACTCAGCCAATATTGAGAAATTGTATGCATTGAACCATCTAACAAGCCGAAGATGATTAATATTACGAATACAAAGTCAGGTACATCGACTCCAAAGGCTAACAACAGTACAACAATTGCAAAAACAATTGGATATATTACAATTGGAAGATTGTTCTTTTTGTTAATAAGATAACCAAAGAGAGTTGTTCCAAATACTGATGCTATACCATTAGCAAATAAAAATGTTGATATTGAGTCAACAGGAACCTTGGTAAAGACTGCCAATACTGTTGAAAAATAATTATAAACTATACTTATTGCAACTCCAATAAGTATGGTGAAGAGTACGGATACTCTAAAATAATTTTCTTTTACAAAATTGAAGTTTTGAATAGTATTACTTGTGTGACCTTCCATTTTAGGAAATAAAAAGTAAATTCCAATCAAAGCTAAAATATTAATCAAACAGATCCACGCATTCACAAAAGGATATCCAAATGTCACACCGATATGAGTGGATATTGATAATCCCAATATAGATCCTGCAGACACTCCTAAAACAACTTTACTCACATTGTTTGGATCTAATTCTCCCATTATTGTTAAAGCAATACTTATTGCTGATGAATAGAAGAATGCTGGTATTAACCTAACGAATAAAGCAATATAATAATTAGGTATGAAAATCTGTAGAAAGCTACTTAATATGAAAATTGATAAACTAATTATGAAAAATCGTTTTCTTTCATATTGTGAAAAATAAGACGGTAAAACTAAACCAGTAACACTTAATATTAATGCAAATAAAGCAACGAATAAGCTTGCTGAACTTAGCGGGACACGAAAATAATCTGCAATTAAAGGAACTACACCCACAATACTTAAAAATGATGATAATGAAAAAGCCATTAAAAATAAACTGAATGTAATTTTCTTATCCATATTATTTTCCTCCTTATTTCATTTTATATTCTAAATGATAATATTTCATATATGTATTATCATATTTTAAATTTACTACATATTTAAGTGTTAATTTTAGATTTATGTATTCATACTTTTAAAATAGGCTACTTGAAAAATATTTTTTAACAAAAATCAGAAAATCACATTTTATATCTTAAAAAAATAGTCAAAGACTTCTCTGATTTATGTGGCGTGAATACAATTATAATTTAAAAATGGTCATTTTTGACCTCAAAATATAATATCATAGCCAACAAATACTTATTTAACGATAAAGATGAAATCAAGAATTAATTATAGTAAAAAAGACCAAAATCAAGTTTATTGAGCGAAATATTAGAATTATTAGATAATAAGAAAGCATTAACAAATAATTTAGGGGTCTAAAAAATTAGTTATATTTTAACGACTTATAAACGTTTATTTTTTTTATTATTAAATATTTATTAATCTTGTTTAAAAATAATAGAATTGTTTTTTTTTACTTGGATTTTGATTAAAGGTTTTTATTATCGAAATATTTTAAATAAAACCTTTAATAAACATATTATTAGTGATTCAAATGTTATTAGGTTTAAATTTCGATAATTCCAACCCATATAGTAGTTTGTTAGAATAAATATTTAATATTATTGATTCTAGAAGAATTCAACAAATAATAGCTTCAAATGGTATAAAACCATTGGATAAGTTTAATTTTTCATTAAAAGTATTTTTTTATTAGTCAATTTTTTTAATTTAAAAATGTCTTATGTTATTGATGAGATAAATATGAAACCAGAAGTTAAATCTTTTTTTAATGTTAAAACTGT
>CAZUHM010000116.1:0-6724 GCA_964620575.1 uncultured Methanobacteriaceae archaeon
ATGAAAACAAATAATAGAGGAATATATAACTAGGAATTAAAAATATGAAAAACAACAATAATTTTTCATAACTGAATTTAAATGATACACCAAATATGCTAGTAAATAATGATGAACATAAAAACAAGTTTGAAATAACTACCACAACTGCATCAAATAAAATATTTAACACATTGAATAATTGTTGATTTTCCCTAATCATAGTAATCACTTAAATAATAATTAGTTATGTTAGTCATCTAATAAAAATGTTTAAAAAATTAATAAATGAATGAAAATTAAAATATGTTTTTAATGTTAAGAATAATTAATTTAAAGTAATATAATGACCATATGCTTAGATACGTAATGGTATTTATGATTATTGAGTTCTCCTTTTTGTAATGCTTATCATAGAATATTTCCATAGAATTGTAAAATTCGTAGAGTAATCTTTTATTTTTACCACTTGCACCTTTATAATGGATTATGTCATATTTTCCATAGTAGTATACTTCGTAACCTAATTCTTTTACTTTATAACATAAATCAATATCTTCTCCATACATGAAGTAGGATTCATCCAATCCACCACATTGTCTCATAATGTCCGAATTAATTAGCATAAAAGCCCCGACTACGCAATCAACAGGATAAGTTTCATTTTCATCCAAGTAGGATAAATTGTATCTGTTGAATCTTGGACTGTTCGGAAATAGTTTTGAAAGTCCTGACATTCTATAAAAGGATACTTCAAATGTTGGAAAAGACCTTCTGCAGGCTTTATCCAATTGTCCATCAGGAAGTACTACTTTACAACCTAATATTCCAATGTTTTTATGTGATTTAATATAATTTAAGGATTGATTGATGGTGTTATTGTTTACAATCACGTCACTGTTAAGTAGTAATGTATACTCTCCTTTAGCTTCTTTGAATGCGATGTTATTTGCAACAGCAAATCCATCATTGTGTGAATTTTTTATAAAAGTTATATGAGAATATTTTTTAAAATCATCCATTAACTGTTCTAAACTGCCATCATTAGAATCATTATCTACAACCAATATTTCATAATCAATGTAATTTACTGTTTCGATTACAGAGTTTATTGTTTGATTAGTTAATTCATAGGTTCTGTAGTTAACTATGATTATTGATAAGTCCATTTTAACACCTATTTTAAATATGTGAATGTATTTTTAATCATTAACCATTCAATTTTTAAAGAGTTTTTAAATGATGATTTTGTTTTAGTTAATTTATTTTTTAGAGTTAATCCTTCTTTAATACCATCAAGATATTCTTTTCCCAAAGCTTTCCTTTTAAAGAATATGTATTTAATTAGTATTCCTATTATTATAAAGATTCCATTAATCAGTTTCATCCATAAAGGCATGTTTTTATAAATTAGATAAATATTATTTCTAGCAGATATTCTTACTTTGAATGAATTGTAACGAGAACCCGTTGTGGCACTACCATGATGATATACTAATGCATTAGAGGAATAATACGATTTGTAACCATGTAATCTGGCCCTAAAACTTAAATCCATATCTTCAACATAACTTTCAAAGTTCTCATCAAATAATCCTATTTCTTCAAAGATTTTTGTTCTGTATAATGCTGCTCCAGCACAGGCACTGAAGACTTCTTCATCTTTCGAATATTCTTCAATATTTTTATTATATCCTCTTCTCTTGCTCCAACCCATAATAGTATACCCATCACCGGCATCATCTATTAAATGCTTATTATGATATTGAATCATTTTTGAAGAGACTGAAAAAATATTTGGAGAAATATTTATTGTTTTAATTAAATTAGAAATAGTATCCTCTTCAATAACAGTATCATTATTTAATAAAAAAACATATTCTGTTTTAACCAATTTGATTCCCTGGTTAACTGCAAATGCAAAACCCATGTTAGTCTTATTCTCAATTAATACAACATCAGGATATTTTTCTTTAATTAGATTTACACTATCATCCTTTGATGCATTGTCCACAATTACAACATTTGATAAAGAAATAGAGTTTGATATGGAAATTAGTAATTCATTCAATAATTCTTTATTATTATAGTTAGGTATTACTATTGTAACTAATGAATCAATATTATACATTTAAACACCAAAAAAAGAGAGTGAATGGGGGTTATAAATTTTTTACGTATGTTTCATATTGGTCGCAAATTTCATTTACTTCACCGGAAGCAATGACTGAACCTTTATGTAACCATATTGCTTTATCACAAAGTTTTCTTACTTGACCAACAGAGTGAGATACAAAGAGCATTGATGATTCAGACATCATCGTATTCATCCTTTCCCTACATTTTCTTTGGAATGACATATCCCCTACAGATAAAACTTCATCCAAAATCAATATATCCGGATTGATTGATGTTGCTATTGAGAAAGCTAGACGAGATTTCATACCGGAAGAATAATTTTTTACGGGTACATCGATGAATTCTTCAATTTCGGCAAAATCAACAATTTCATCAAATTTTTTTTCCATTTCTGCTCTAGAATGACCCAATGTAGCACCATTTAAAAAAACATTTTCTCTACCAGTATAATTCATATCAAATCCTGCCCCTAAAGCAAGAAGAGGAGCCATTTCACCATAAATTTTTATTGAACCTTCTGTAGGTTTGAGTACACCGGATATAATTTTTAGTAAAGTACTCTTTCCAGCCCCATTTAAACCTACAAAACCTACTTTTTCACCTTTGTATATTTTCAATGAAACATTTTTTAATGCCCAAAAGGATTGGAAACGAACTTCTCTTTTAACAAATTTAATAATAAACTCTTTTAAGTTATCAGTTTTTTCTTCACTTAAATTAAATTCCATACCAACATCATTTACCTCAATAGCCACATCTCTTGACATCTTTTACCCCCATTTATACATATAATATAAATTTATCTTGGTATCTTCTCAATAGATAGAACCCAATTAATAATAATATAATTGCACATATTGCAGGATATATAATATTAATCATCGGATATAATTTCCCATATAGGAAACAATCCCTCATACAACTTAGTATGTGAAATATCGGATTAAAATCCTGAATAAACCTAAAACTATCCGGTACAATGTCTGCCGGATAAAATATAGGTAATGCATACATCATCAGTAATGTAAATACATTATACAAATGTTCCACATCTCTGAAAAACACATTCAATGTTCCAACAATTAATCCCACACCAAATGTTAGTACCAGCAATATCAATATAGGTATACTCACAAATATAATGTAAACTGTGAACTCTACGTGAGTAACGAACATTATTGCAAATAATACAATTAATGATAAAGCAAAAGTTACAAAGGCAGATAAAACAGATGAAAGAGCATACAAATATTTAGGGACATATATCGATTTCCATATCCCTGCAGAACTTACCAAACTTCTCATAGCAGCTGTGGAACCACCTGCAAACAAAGTATAAACTAACCTACCAGATAAAAGATAAACAGGATAATTTTCAACCCTATGAAACAATGTAGAAAAAACTATTGTCATTACGATCATATGTAATAACGGATCTAGAAAACTCCATAAAACTCCCAATATTGAATTACGATATTTAATTTTAACATCTTTTCTAACTAATTCACTTAATAAGGATTTATATCTACTAAAATCATTTAACCCTTTTATTTGAATTTCACTCATTTTTTTAATCCTCTTATGTTTTTATATCAATAGTACAATATTGAAATAAAAAAACCTATTAATAAGGTTTATCTTTAACTTTATTTTTATATATTTCTATTATTTTGATTAATCAATTCAACAAATTGGTTCACCCTATCAGCATAAGTATGTCCCATTATATCACAATCAGCTTCTTTCGGGTTTGCCAGTTGCTCTTCGATTATTTGATTTAATTCTTCGGTTGTATTGTATGTTAATATTCGTCCCGGGAAGAGTTCTTCGAGTCCTTCAACAGGATCAGATATGATTGTTGCTCCACAGGATATTGCATCAAATATTCTGTTGGATATGAATCCTTTATCCCGCATATCATCCCAATGATCATTTAATAAAATATCACAGGAGGAGTATGCCTGTCGTAACTGCTTGTTAGGAATGTGTTTTCCTTTAATGTATTTTTTATCAATTATTCCTTCCCAGTCAGCCCCATAAACTGATAAATTATGTTTTGTCGGCAACAAATCTTTTAATATTTTTCGGTATACTTTTCTTGAGTTTCCTACAAACAACAGTTCAGATTTGTATTTTTCATTGAATTCATGGTAGAATCGATTCGTGTCTGTACACTGCCACATGCATTCTACAGGTACTTTCAGTATTTCCTGCAACTGTTTTGTCCATAATTCTGATGCTACAAATACATAGTCATATGATTCATATTCATTTAGGGATACTGCATCTGAGTGGGAAATGTTCCACATTATATTATAGTGCTGTACTTTTGGTTTGTAGATGGATAGTCCCCTTAGAACTATCACATTGTCTGCTCTTGCATCACTTGAATCATACCATTCGGAGAGCATTTGTATTATTACAGTATATCCTCTTTTTTCAAATTCCTCTTTCAGTCCTTCTGCTACGTAGTAGTCTCCCCATTGATGTATTTCTTTCCATGAAGGTACTGGTGTTTTGATTACAATTTTTGGCTTTTCATAGTATTGTTCAAGTACTTTCTTGAGTGTTTTTGCTCTTTCTTGGTATGTGTGTTTTTCCAGTACTGTTTTTTGTAGGATGTTTATTTTTTCTTCTCTTTCTTCTGTGTTTATCAGGTAGTAATTTATTTGGTTTGTTAGTTCTTTTTCTGAATGGTATTCCGGTATTTGTCCATTGAAAAGTTCATTGTTTCCTTCTGTTCCATTTGTTAACACCAATTTTCCTGATGCCAATGCATCAAATACCCTACTATTTACTGATGCCCATTCTTTGGTTACATGGTTTGCATCATCTACTACAATTTGTGTTGATGCATATATTTTTGGCATTTCTTCGTATTTTATGAATCCTTTAGAGTATTTGGATAGTTTCTTGAATTTATTCCAGTTTGTTCCATATAAGTGGAATGTGTAATCGAGTGTTTCCGGATTTAGACAGTCTATTATTTCTCTTGGTGCATCCCAGTAGCTTCCTGTAAAGCAGTAGTCACACCTGTATTGTTCTTCACTTGATATTTCTGGTGAGAACATTCCATTGTCTGATGCCAGAGGATACAATATTGCTTTCTTTCCAGTATTTTCTTCTATGTAGTCACATGCCTTTTGACTACTTGCCATGATTATATCATACTTGTTGAATGCTGGATTTTCTATCCATCTTTTAAACCAATTTCTTAGCCATGCTATTTTTACTAATAATCCGTTGCTACATTCTACTTTAGATAAGTCATATACATCCAGAAGTGATATCAGTACGTCAACATCTTCATCCACATGGTACCAGTCCCGTTGTCCTTTTGATTTTATTTGTGACTGGTATTTTATGTTCCACCCATATTTTTTTAGTTGTTTTGCCAGGGTGAGTGCTGTGAAGAAGTCTCCTGCTTTTGTGTTTTCATCAGACTGTGTTACTACAAAGGACACTGTTAGTGGTGTGTTTGTAAATATTCTGTTGTTGTTTATTTTGTCATTGATAAGTTCTTTTCTTAGCCATTTGTTCCATCTGTTTATGAAGATCTTCTGGTTGTTCAGTCTTCTTTCCCGAACTTCATTTTTATTATTTTTTTCCTGTGTTCCAAATTCATAATGGTACAATACTGATTTTGGATTGTAAATATTTTTATATCCTGCACGGTGAAGTTTTAGACATAAGTCCACATCTTCATAGCCATAGACATATTTGTTGTCAAATCCACCTACTTCCTGATAAACTGATTTTTTTATTAAAAGACATGCTGCTGTTACTGCTATTATTTCTTCTTCTTCTGTTTTGTTGGTTATGTCTTCATATTCTTCTGCATTGTCTCTGTTGAATGGTTTTATGTATCTGTCACCTTCTTTGAATATTATTCCTGAGTGTTGGATTGTGTATGATTTTTCTTTATTTATTTTTGAGTTGTCACAGTCAGGATATATTAACTTTGATCCTACTGCACCAACGTTTTCTTTGCTTGTGATTGTTTGCATCAAATAGTTTAACCATCCGTCCAATGGTTTTGTGTCATTGTTCAGAAACAGTATGTATTCTCCTTTGGCTTTTTCTACTGCCTGATTGTTTGCATAGGAGAACGTTTGATTTTCTTTGTTTTTAATCAGGGAAATTGGTAAATTGTCGTAACTTTCAATCAATTCTGTTGAATTATCCTTTGAATGGTTGTCCACAATTATGATTTCATAGTCCAGGTGTGTGGTTTGGTCTATTACGTTAAGTAGTCTTTTTAGGTGTGATGCTCCGTTTCTGTTTACTATGATTATGGATACTAAGGATTTGTTTTCTATGAGAGGAATTTGATTTTTTTTATTATCTTCATCTATCAAATTAATTATTCTTTCTTTTTCTTCTTTTGAGAGGTGACGTTTTTTCCTTAGTAACTCTTTAATTGTGTGTTTTGCCTTATCTGTGTATATACTTTTTTTATCTGTGAAATTGTGTTTGATTGTTCTTGCTTTGTTAAATCCTTTGGTTTTTCTTATGCTTTCTGGTACCCACACAATAATTCCCCCTCATTCATTATTATCTATATTTTTATTTCATTAGTAAAATAAGTATCATAATCAATCATACA
>CAZUHM010000117.1:0-6672 GCA_964620575.1 uncultured Methanobacteriaceae archaeon
GTCTGTATTCAACTGTTTCATCTTTTTCTATTAAGAAGAATTCAGGTTCAGGACCCATATTGAATTGATATCCTCTTTTTTCTGCTTTTTTTAATGATTTTTTAAGTACTCCTCTTGGATCTCCTTCGAAGTGTGTTCCATCTGTATTGTAAATGTCACATATGAATCTGCATGTACCTTTATCTTCTGGTCTCCATGGTAACGTGGAAAATGTTGTTATGTCTGGTTTTAATGCTAAATCACTGTTGTTTATGTCTACAAAACCTGGGACGGAAGAACCATCAAATAATAGTCCGTCATTAATAATATCTTCTGCATCGCTTGGTTTTTTTAATGATACTGCCATGCTTTTTGGAATACCATGAATATCTGAGAATTGTAGTCTTAAGAATTTTGAACCAAATTCATCTATTTGTTTTATTATATCATCTATTTTGTCATCTCTTTCGGACATTAATAATTCACCTTAATATTTTTTTGAGTAGTTATTATTTTTTAGAATATTTCTTATCGGAAATATCTTTCCTACTTCCTACTATGATATTTATACTATATAAATGTTTTGAAAAATAAGCTTACAGAAAAATCATAACATCACAAAAGAAAAAAGAAAAATAACATATCTACAATAATAATTGATATAACAAAACAAAATCCATTAACAAGTCAAAAAATGACTCTAATAATACAGTTATAACAAAAAATCAAAGTTATAAAACAATAAAAAATAATAGATTAATACTCATTAAATTTTTTCTTATATTAAAATATAGATATCAAAACGAATTAACTCTTAAAAAGAGTATACTTGTTATTTATATTACTTCTAAGAAATATTAATATAAAATATTATAATTTCAATGGTGAATTTAGTATGAAAAATAATAGAAGGTTAATTGGTGTTTTAATATTATTGCTCTGTTTAATGTTTCTCTCAGTAGCAACAGCATACACCGGAACAGGATTTTCACATAACGTACCTGATAATTATTACAGTTCTATTTCACAGGAAGATATACTATCCAAATACAATAATACTTATCTGGTCAGTGAAGAAAGAAGTGTATGTACAAAAGTTGTGGATGGAGATACAATATACCTGGCAAATGGTGAAAAAGTAAGACTTGTTGGAGTAAACACTCCAGAAAAGGGTGTAACCGGTTATCAAGCCTCTAAAAACTTTGTTCAAAAGTTATGCTTGAACAAGGAAGTAGGGATAAACGTTGATGATAAGAAGTACAGGGACAAGTATGGTAGAACATTAGCTGTTGTATTAGTTGATGGAAAGAACTTGAATGAAATGTTACTTAAAGAAGGCCTTGCTGAAGTTATGTACATTCCTCCTAGTGAATTTTCACCATACAACTGGGCAGGAAATAATACTCAAACATCCGGTTCCACAACAACAAGTACATATAGTGTTCAAACTACATCCAGCCACAATCTAAATGTAGTAAGTAGTAGCAGTTCTTCCAGTTATGTCGGTAACCTAAATTCAGGTAAATTCCATAAGGCCGACTGTAAAGAAGCAGAAAAGATGAGTGAAAAAAACAAGATTTACTTTACAAGTCGGGAAGATGCCATAAGTAACGGTTATGTGGGTTGTAAGGTTTGCAACCCTTAAATACTCTTTTTTAATTATTTTTATTCATTATAGCAATCATTCATGAAAAAAATGGGGTTGAAAGAATTATATATTAAATAATTCTGCTTCAGTAAAGTCTAAGTTTATGCATGTTCCATTATCATATTTGTATTTTATTCTTCCATTCAGTTGTTTAGTAAGATTTTGAATAACAATCAGTCCTAATGTTTTAGGATTGTTAAAGTCTACACTGTCCGGTATTCCTACACCAGAATCTCTGTATTCAACTTCAATTTTCTTGTCAATACGTGATACTTTTAGTTGAATTGTTCCTGGGTTGTTATCAGGAAATGCATATTTTACTGTGTTGTTAATAAATTCATTTATCATTATACCAAGCGTTCCTGCTTGCTTAGCATTTAAAGATATATTGTCTACATGAGATTTGTATTCGATTTTTGATGAGTATATATCTAACAATGATTCTACAATCGAGTCAAGATATTCTTTTAATTCAATATTTTTAAGAGTTTTTGATTGGTATAATTTTTCATGCATAATACTTATCGCATTGATATGTGACTTTGTTTCTTCAATAATTTTATTTGGATCTTCATTAAAGTGTTCTTGCATACGTATAAGGGATAACAATATGTTTAAATTGTTTTTTATGTTATGATGTGCTTCCTTTATCTCTATGTCCTTATTTTTTATGATTTCATTTTTCTGGAAGATTTCTTTTTTCAATGAATTCGCATAGTTTGTTTCATCAGTTACGTCCTGGTGGGATGCTATCAGGTAAGTTGCATTTCCTTCTGAATCAAATATTTTTTCAATGTGGTTACGGATGTATTTGATGTTAAACTTTAAAGTCATTATTCTTGAAATAAATTCTACTTCTGTCTTAGTAGGACATAATGATGCAAGTTCCGCTTCGAAGAATTTCAAATCATCACTGATTATGAAGTTTCTTATCGTGTTTCTGTCAAAGGAAAATCTTCTTTCTTCATCTTCTATTATCTCATAGAAGTTTTCTGAAGCATAGAATTCATCAGGATATTTTCCATAGCTGTGAAATGTTTTCGTGTTTTTAACCAGGTCATTAAGGGTACTTTGTATTCTTCTGTCTTTATCCGTATTGCTTTCGATAAATTTTTTATATTTTTCCTGTTCTGTTAAGTCTATAGTTTTCACTAGGATAGCTGGCATATTGTTATATGTGATGTATGATGCTTCTGCATTTAAATAAAATAATAGATTTCCTTTATCATCATATTTAATTATCGGCGATTTAAGGGATAACTTTTCCTGCCTTTCTATTGATTTGAATTCTCTTTTAAGCCATTCTGCTACTTTTGGAGGTATTCCCCTGAATTCCTGTTCACTGTAAAGTAGATCATCCTTTGTTCTATGAACTGATTTGGCATAAGTATTGTTTAATTCAACAATCTTATTGTTTTGAATGATTGCAACACCTAATTTTTCATTACTTAATGTACTGTCACGGTACATTTTTATTTCAGTTTTATCTTCAATTGTATGAATAATCGCATCTTCTCTCTTAAATATACGATAATTTAGGTATTTGAGCAATTTACCTTTTTCTGATAGGAATTTCATTATTCCCTCTTTTTGTTCCATTTTTATATATGTCCCTATAGAGATTTATGAAATTATTATTTTTGTCATTACGGCCGAAAGTATGGGAGATAAGGGAACCTATTTTGAAGTTATTATCATCTGATTGATAGTAATCCGAATGGTTCAGATATTGAAGATAAAAATCTTCACATTCATTATATGGTCTTACTACAAATATCTCTTCACTTAAATTACTGAATACTTCCGTATCATATTCATTCATTGGAGGAACGTTTTTTACAATGAATTTTTCATCAATAGACTCTAATTTATCAATTTGAATTTCAAATTCCATCTCTTCATTATTATCAAAATATGCAATTTTCATTTTTTCAAATCTCATCTTAGTTAATTCAATTATTGTTAATATATAATATTGGTATATATCTTTTCCTATTAATAAAATAAGCTATTAAAATTATGTTTTTATAATAATTATATGATTACATCTTTTTTTAAAATAATTTAAAAGTTTTAATTCTATTTAAGGAAGGGTTATGTTTAATGAAAATGTATTTTCATAATATCATATGAAAATATTTAAAATTTGATTAAATAATATTATTTTCCATATTCACGAAATAATTATCTAATAATATTCTCTATTGAAAATTAGAGTAAATTAATTAATGATAACATAATCGAATAAGTTATTTCATTTTACGCTAACTTTATAAATTATCTGCTTCATAATATATCTTATGATAAATATAGATTGGTTTAATTTTGAAAATAAGGATTTGGATTTTCCAATATATAAAGAAAATCCTCCAATTTCTAAAAAAGCTTGGATAGTATTGTTCATTGCATTTTTTATGGGATATCTCTTTTCTGCAGGTACTAGTTTTCAGGCAGGTATAATGGCATGTTTAGTTCTTATTGTTCCCTTATTATATTATCTGAAATGGGATTATAAGGCATTGTTTCAAAAGCCTCGCTTGAAGGATGTTGCAATAGCAATAGGACTTTTTATAGGTTATATTATTTATGCTGTTATTATGGGAATGTTTTAGATATCTTCAACTTTTCTGGTGCTATGGAGTCCGTAACAGTTACTCTAATGAATATTCCTCCACTAATATTTTTATTGATGGGAGAAGAATTAGTCAAACTTATACCATTTTTATTCTTTTTAAGAGTATTCTATAAATATACTGATAATCGTAAAGGGTCCATTGTTGTATCTGTCTTTATAATAATGTTAATGTTTGCTTTAATGCATTCATTTGATTTAAGAACATTTATCTTTGCATTCTTTATTCAAGGTTTAGGATCAATATTTGAGTTCATAGGATATATTAAGACTAAAAATGTTTTAATTTCATACATTACACACTTATGTACTGATGTTTTTATTATCATACTCTCATAGTGGGATTTTAACCAGTCTTATTTTTTTCTTTTTTTCAATATCTAAATTGGATTAATAAAAAATAGCATAAGTAGAATGGAGGTTAAAATGGGTTTGATGGGGGCTATGCGAAAAGTTGCTGTTTTTAGAATACTTCTATTTCATTAAATTCAAGGTTTATGCGAGTTCCATGATCATATTTGTATTCTATTTTTCCGTCAATTTGTTTTGTAAGATTCTGTATGACTATCAAACCTAGTGTTGATGGATTGTTAAAGTCTACACTGTCCGGTATTCCTACACCTGAATCTCTGTATTCTACTTCTATAATCTTATCGAGTCGTGATATTTTAAGTTCTATTGTTCCAGGATTATTGTCAGGGAAAGCATATTTTACAGTGTTGTTAATAAATTCGTTAACCATCAGTCCTAGAGTTCCTGCCTGCTTAGCATTTAATGATATGTCATCCACGTGGGATATGTATTTGATTTTCGATGAATAAATGTTCAGTAATGATTCAATAATGGAGTCTATATACTCTTTTAGCTCTATAGTGGTCAGTGTTTCGGATTGGTATAACTTTTCATGCATCAAACTTATGGAACTTATATGGGTTTTTGTCTCGTCAAGAATCTTTGCAGGTTCTTTATCGAAGTGTTCTTCCATTCTAATAAGGGATAGTAAAATGTTTAAGTTATTTTTGATATTGTGGTGTGCTTCCTTAATTTCTATCTCCTTGTTTTTAATGATTTCATTTTTCTCGAAAATTTCTTTTTTAAGTGAATTGGATTGGTTTGTTTCTTCAGTAATGTCCTGATGAGCAGATATACTGTATTTAATTTTTCCATCTTTATCATAAATTCTTCTAATATGATTTCTTAAATATTTAACATTAAATTTCAATGTCATTATTCTTGTAATAAATTCTACTTCCGGATTTGATGGAGAAAGAGAGGATATCATAGCATCAAAAACATTAAGGTCTTCACCTATAATGAAATCTCTTATCGTGTCAAGTTCAAATGAAAAATTCTTCTTTTCGTCTTCAATAATTTCATAGAAGTTTTCAGATACAGTGAAGTTGTCTGGAAAATGACCAAATGTTAGGAATGTTTTTGAGTGAGTTAACAAATCGTTAAATGTTGTTTGTAGACGGCTGTCAACATCACCTTCTGATTCAATCAAACGTTTATACTTTTCTTGTTCTGTTAAATCAAATATCTTTACCAAAACAGCTGGCAAATTATCATATGTGATGTAGGATGCTTCAGCATTCAGGTAAAAGTCAAGTTCTCCATTTGCATCATAAGATACTATTGGAGATTTATATACTAATTTTTTCTGTTTAGAAATGGCATCTAATTCTTTTTTAACAAGGTTTTTTGTAAAATCATTCATGCCCCTAAATTCTTGTTGATTGTTAAGTAAGTCTTCTCTTGTTCTGTGAATAGCATTTGCATAAGTTTCATTTACTTCTACAATCTTATTGTCCTGTATGATTGCAACACCTAAGTCAGTATTGTTGAGTGTGCTGTCCCTGTACATTTTAACTTCTGTTTTATCTTCATGTATTGCAACAAGGTCTTCTCCCAACATAAAATAACGGAAATGATGGTATTTGATTAATTTACCATCTTCATTTAAGTATTTTAGGATTCCTTCTTTCTTTTTTCTAGTTTTATATACTCCTCTGAAGATATTTACGAAATTTTCTTCCGGATCATTACGACCGATAGTATGGGAAATCAGAGAACCCCTTTCGAAATTGTTATCACCCACTTGAAAATAATCAGTATGATTGAAATATTTCAAATAAAAGTCTTCACCATTATTATATGGTCTTAAAATAAATATTTCTTCTGCTAAATTATTTAATAATTGGTCATTCATCTCATCTAACGGAGTAAAATCTTTGACTACGTATTTTTCATCGATGGAATCATATTTGTCGACTTGTAGTTCAAAATCTTTTTCTCCATCATAATTATAATATGCAATTTTCATCTAGTTCAAACCCATTTAATTATAAAATAATATTTAATATAACTATATTATCTATTATGTTTGTTCTCATTTATAAAAAAATGTTGTATA
>CAZUHM010000118.1:0-6500 GCA_964620575.1 uncultured Methanobacteriaceae archaeon
GGAAGTGAAAATATTGAGTGGATAATTCCACAGAATTGGTCATATTGGTCTTGTAATGATTGTTCATATACTGGCCTTGTTATTGAAGTTGATGAGGAGACTCAGAAAGAAATTAAAAAAGAGTGGAAAGAAACCGGTCGCATTATTTCATCAAAAGATGATGATGAAGATTAGTACCGCCTTCCTTGTTTGAAGAATTTGGATAATTATTCTGTGCTTCAGGACATATCTTTCTATATTACTATATTTCTACTGTGTAATGTATATGTGGTATTATTTTTTTATTATTTTTGATCTTTAATGATGATTCTTATTCATAATTGGAATATTTATTAAATTTAGTAGTTTAATATCATTCCTATTTATTCCTTTTTACTAATTTTAATTGATATGATACGGTTTTTATCATCTTTTTATTTTACTATTCTATTTTTTTTTATATATTATTGGAATAATTTTAGAATAACTTTATATATATCTTATTCCAAATTGTTATTTACAAGAAGAAAAAAAGTGAGTGAATCAACAATGAAAGAAAAAGAAATATACTTTACGGTAAATGCTGTTAACATGTTCCATGGCATAAAACCATTTAAGATAGGAAGTTTAATCAAACTGGTTAAAGAACCGGAAAATGACTATGATATGGAAGCAATTCGAGTAGAACTACGATATGCAGGAAAGTCCGGATATGTAGCTAACAGTGTAAAAACAGTAGCAAAAGGAACATATAGTGCAGGAAGACTATATGATAAAATATTAGAAAATGACTACGGGCAAGTACAATTCATAATAGGTGATGTAATAATTGCTAAAGTACTAAACGATGAAGAAATATCAAAACAAAAAGAAGATGCCGACAGTGACATAAACTTCATATAAAATAAGGAGATGATTATAATGAGTGATGTAATAGACAATGTATTTAAGGATATTAAAATGTATGAAAGTGAAAGCTTCAAGAACATGACAGTAATAGGATTAAATATTCCTGATAAACACATAGATTTAATGAGTTTAGAAATAGGATTGGACATGGGATTGGTGGAAATAACAGAAATCGATGGAAATGCCAGTGTAAATGAAGTAAAAGTAGTAAACAATGCAAACACTCCCCTTCTATTACTGGATGGTGAAGAAATAATTGGATCAATGCAAAACAGAATAATCAATTCCACAATAATAATACCCGCAGAAAGTGAGAAAATAATACCAGTAAGTTGTGTTGAGGCGGGACGATGGAACAGTAACTCGACAAAATTTCATTACTCGAACAACATGGCTACCAGTCGTGTCAGACGAGATAAACTTAACAGTGTAAGCAATTCTCTAAGAAATGACAGATCATTCGAGTCAAACCAGCAGGAAGTATGGAAAAACATATCCACCAGACAAGATGAACTGAAAATAGAAAGCTCAACAAGTGCGCTGCATGATACATACACATGTAAAAGGCTTGATATAGAGGACTATATGAAAGCATTTAGTACACATGAAAAACAGAACGGACTGGTAGTTTATATTAATGGACAACTGGTAGGATTTGAAATAATATACAATTCAAAAAGATATAAGGAATATCATGAAAAAATACTGAGAAGCTATATACTTGATGCAATAGGAAAATCTGATGAAAAATATGATGAAAAGAAAATTGATGAAGATGAGTTAATAAATAAAATAAAACTGGCCAATAAGGAATCATTTGAGTCAGTAGGACTAGGAACAGATTACAGGATAGAAAGTAAGGACTTAGGTGGAAGTGTAATATTATATGAGAACAATCTCATAAATGCATCAGTCTTTATGAAAGTTGAAAGTTAATTCTTCCAGAAAAGTATTATTTATTATATAATGAATAATCTATTATATAATTCTCTTTTTTAATATGGAATCTTGTCCTGATTTAATGGACAAGTATTCTTCAAATTTACTTTATTATCTTCGAATGCATGACCTGTTCCAGGAAGTTAATGGCATAGTTTTTATCTTCATCTTCATAATATTCTTTGTTGTCTTCAAAGAAGTTTTCATCAAATCCTAGTTCAACTGCCAAGTCATGTGGTGGCAGTAACCGATCGGATTTCTGGTAGCTGCTTCCAATACTTGCTAGTTCAAAATCGTTAAGCTTGTTAATATTCTTGTTAACAGGTTCTATGTGATTGTTTTCATTAGGATATGCCCTTTTTTCAGGTATGATTTTATTATATTTTTCATGAGTGCAAATATTGAGACTAATTTCTTTCAGTTGTATTGTGCTGTTGTCACTGAGTTGAAATGCTAATTCGTCCATCCAGTACTGGAATGACTTTATTGTGTTATTTGCAGTAAATAGCAGTTCGTATATTATGATGTTGTCATGTGATTTTTCTGTTATGATTCTTGGCTTTGTAATGTAAGTTCTGATAATGTTTTTAAGATAGGATATTCTTCTTGATGATGGTAATTCATGCTTTCTTTCATCAAAATCTATTTCTATTAACAGTATTTTCTTACGGTAATCCTTATTCTTGTATATGTAATGTTTTATTCCGTTTGTATCATGAAAAGTGTATAATGGTGAGCTGTATTTTCTTTTTTCATAGCATTCTTCTTCTTTTTTCTTCTTGTAGATTGGTGCAGGCTCTAAATTATTTTTATTAAGAAAATTGGTGATTCTGTTGTTTGTCATAGTATATACTATCTTTTTCATTATTATTAAATGGATTAATATTGCTGAAGAAAAGGGGTAACCAATGATAAAAATAGTTGTTTAATTTTTAAAATATAGAAAATTTTTGCTTAAAAATAGTCTTTCATATTGTTGGGTGAGCAGTGCTAGCTGGCGTTAATTCGTTTTACTTCTTCCGGTGTGAATTCCTGGTATAGGATGTTATAGAAGTCTTCATTATGACTGAAGCTGTTATTATACTTAAGCGTGTACAGGTGACATAGTTCATGGTATACTGTTAGTCTGATAATGTCCTCTTCAAGATACTGCATGCAATTGTTAAAGGATATAGTATAATTGTCATAAGCAAATCCCAGATAATCAATACCAAATCTTGAATGTATTATTTTTTTACTTTCAACTTCTAACTGTTTTTCGTATTTCATAAGATACTTGGTACAGATATCAATGTATTCCTCATAACTTCTATTAACAGCCTTCTTGCTCATATTATTGTATAAGTCTAACAGCTCATCCGGATATGTCTTAACAATATCTTCCAGTGTTCTGGTTTCCTTTTTTGACTTATCATAATTTATCAGTCCATGAACTGCATATACATTTGATGTTCCTTTAGTATATGATAGGACAAATGGTACTCGTGTACCCTTTATATTTACATAAATCATATTGTCACCGTTATAATAATTTAAACTTGGAAAATCTGAAAGTATTTTCCTTTTTATAGTCGGTCTTGTTGCGTCCAAACTTACTTGTAACGATATATACTATATCTCCGGATTTTAGTTTTATGTCTCTTTTTTCAACCTTCTTATGTAACATTCTTGCAATTCTATGTGAACCAATTGATGATATTGCATCCTTGGTATTTGCAAGAAATATGCTTTTTTTAACGTTTTCAGATTGAACATGATAATTTCTTTTCGTTAACATATTCAATGTGAAATTATCAGTCACATAAATCATTTTTATCTCTCCCTGACGATTATTTTCCAGTAATTATATTCAACATTTCTTTCATCATCCATTTTTGGTTGTGCTAGGTAAATAATGTCGCCCTGTTCTAATTGGATGTTTATCCTGTTTTTTTCCATGTTTAAATGATTAGCTACACTTTGATGTCCTATTGCACTTATCAATTCATCTTTTTCTTTTTGTATTTCTTTTAAACTACTTATTTGAATGTCAAATGCAGGATTATTTTTCTGATTTAACATTTTTGCACTAAATGCGTTTGATACATATTTCATTATTAATGCCTCCTATTAATAAAAAATATTTTTTAACATAACACTAGTATAGCCCACCTGGTACTATGCGAGTTTTAAACCAGTATATTTATTATATACTAATGTTATGTTTTTATCCCATAGATTAGAAAGTGTTTCTAGCCTATACAAAAACATTTAAAAAGTGAAAAAAACTATGAATTATGTTTCGTTCACATTTCGATTCCTCCTGTTCTATTTTGTTGTTTTCCAGTAATTTGACAATTAAAAAAATATAATAATACATAACATTCCACCAATTACTGGCAGAGTGTTGAAGATGAGTATCTTCCGAATGTTATGTCCCAGGTTCTACAGTAAAAAATTAAAGTTGTGATAAAAATGTTACAATCGGCTAATTGTTATTACATATTAACACCCCCTAATTCACTGCAATCTCTTAGATTTCTTTTTCTAATTGTTGGAATCAACTTTATCATTTTATAACTCTTTTTAGAAGTTATTTCTAATGATATTGAGGTTTCTATAACTGTTTTCTTTTGGAATATTTTCATGATATTCATTATTATCCTCCCCATAATTGTGGTTATCAGTAACTTACACAATCATGCTGTACTATGTACTATGACCTTCATGATATATAAATGTTTTGTATGTAACTGTTATCTACTATATTTCACAATAAAACATAAAAAATATACAACTTCATTAAAACTCTTAAATTTTAAAAATAAGTTTTAAAAATAGAATTTATTAAATTTTGTAAAAAGTAATTAACAATTATTTTCATATTATTATAAATAATTATTAGCTAACATCAATACATTTATATAGTAATATGCGTATAATTATTATGTAAGTAACATTAACTTATACAATGGAGGTGAAAATACATGCAAATTGAAGAAATAAAACTTAATAAAATAGCGAAAATTCTGGTAGGATTACCATTAAAACGCTATATGGACAAAGAAGATGCCATTAATCAAAAAGTTATAGAAAACAAATCAATAGATGAGCTAGATGAACAATTTGAATTTGAAGAATACAATATATCTAAAAATATAAAGAAACAATTTTACTCACAAGAACATGATATACTATACAAAGTTCAACAACAAAGTTTTGCAAAGGAAATCACCACAGAAACAGGAGCAATCATACCAAATTCATATATAATAATTAGAGTAGACAATAAAAAAGTCAATTCAAAATTCTTAGCAAATTATCTTAACGATCCAAGAGTAGACTATGAAATACAAAGAAAAATAGATTCAACAACAATCATGAAAGTAAATTCTAGCATATTAAAAGACTTAACAGTAATACTTCCAGAAAAGGACATTCAAGACATAAATTCAGAACTAATCACTAAAATCAACGAACGAATAAATCTCAAGAAAAAGTCAATAGATAATGATGAACAAATGATACATTCACTATTTGATAAGATAATAGGTGATAAATATGAGAAAAAACATAATACGGAGAGATGTTAGAATATTTGACTCTTTAAGAGAATTTGAGGATATAAATGTTTTATTTCCTTTTATTACATTTAAATTTTTATCTAAAAAACAAGAAGAAACAAATGATGTGGATGATTTTCAGAATAAATACGGTTTAATTCTACGAGATTATGAATTATTGGGGAATGTTGTTGAAAAATATGAAAACGATGATGAATCTTATGTTTCTAATATGACAAGTGCAATAAATGCCTTAAAATACAGTAATAATCAATACATTAAGGAAATATTTACAAGAATACCTAACAAATATTTAAAAGAAGAAAATCTGTCTAAAATAATAGATATAATAAAAAAAATGGATCCTATACGATTATATAATAGAATAACACATTCAGCAAGATATTATCATAATATTGAAGATCATTATTATTCAATGGAGTTGGTACAATTATTAATTCATTTAGCATCAACAAATCATGAAATAAAGAGATTTTATGATCCCTTCTGTCGTGATGCTCAATCTTTGGTTTTCTTAGAAAATTTTCAAGAAGCTACTTTATATGAAAAGGATGTGGATTTATATTATCAAGCAATACAGAATATGATAATTCATGAAGTTCCATTAGATAAAGTATCTATAACTAATGAAGAAATTTTCTTTGATAAAGATGAAAGTAAATATGATACAATTATTTCAAGGCCATATAAAGAAAAATTAGAACAACAGTTACTAATAGATTATTTCATAGAATCTAAGGAAGAAATAGGAGAATCTGAATCTAAAAATCCATTTACACTCCATTTTTTTAATCTTTTAAAACATTTGGATGATGATGGAATAATTGTCACAGTAGTTCCTCAAGATTTTCTTGTTAAAAAAAATAATTTTAATCTAAGAGAATATCTGATAAATAATAATTTAATAGATGCAATTATTGAATATGATACGGGATATAGAAGTAGAGATATAGTAATTTTAGTACTTAAGAAAAATAAAAATACAAGTGATATATTATTTATTAAACAGGATAACTATTCATTCAGATGGTATAAGAGAAATTATTCACGTATAAAGAAATGTTATGAATCAAGAGAAATTATTGAACGTTTTAGTGATATCATCTCAAA